>JASHVT010000066.1 GCA_030039515.1 Nitrososphaerales archaeon | reverse complement strand
AAGGTGGAGGTGGCTGGGAGGCAGCCGAAGGCCGAGGAGGAAGGACAGGCATGAGCTCGAGCGCCAAAACCTCGGCGAGGGAGAAGATCATCGGGATAGACCTCGGCACCACCAACTCGGCGGCCGCGGTCATGGAGGCCGGACGCCCGGTGGTCATCCCGAGCGCGGAGGGCCAGACCGTGGCGGGGAAGATGTTCCCCTCGGTCGTGGCGTTCACGAGCGACGGCCAGCTCCTCGTGGGCGAACCCGCGAGGAGGCAGTGGGTCACCAACCCTGATGGAACCGTCTTCGAGGTCAAGAGGAAGATGGGGACCGAAGGCAAGGCCGTGCTCCTTGGGAAGGAGTACACGCCCGAGCAGGTCAGCTCGTTCATCCTCCAGAAGATAAAGCACGACGCTGAGGTCTTCCTGGGCTATCCTGTCAAGAAGGCGGTCATCACGGTGCCGGCGCACTTCAACGACAACCAGCGCCAGGCTACGAAGGACGCCGGGGAGATCGCCGGACTCGAGGTCGTCAGGATAATCAACGAGCCGACGGCGGCCTCGCTGGCGTACGGCCTCGACAAGTCGGACAAGGAGATGAAGATCCTCGTCTTCAGCTTCGGAGGCGGGACGCATGACGCCACGATCATGGAGTTCGGGCAGGGCGTGTTCCAGGTACTGGCCACGTCCGGAGACACGCAGACAGGCGGGACGGACATAGACAAGGCCATCATCCAGGTCCTTCTCCAAGACTTCCGGTCGAAGACCGGCCTCGACCTGTCTCAGGACGGGACGGCCATGGCCAGGCTGAAGGAAGCCGCAGAGCAGGCGAAGATACAGCTATCGAACCTCACTTCGACCGACATAGACCTCCCATTCGTAGCGAGCGACGCCTCGGGGCCGAAGAACCTCCACTACACGCTCACCAGGACCAAGCTTGAAGAGGTGGCGAGGCCGATCGTGTCCAAGACCGAGCAGACCATCAGGAAGGTCATCAGCGACGCGAAGCTAGCCCCCTCTCAGATCGACAAGGTGATCCTGATAGGAGGGATGACAAGGATGCCTCTGATCAGGAAGTTCGTCGAAGACACCGTGGGGAAGCCCGCGGAGAGAGGCGTCGACCCCATGGAGGCGGTGGCAATCGGCGCGGCCATCCAGGGAGCGGTTCTCGCAGGCGAGATCAAGGACATACTTCTCCTAGACGTCACCCCTCTTTCTCTGGGCGTGGAGACGCTCGGCGGGATCACCGAGCACCTCATAGAGAAGAACGCGACCGTTCCCACAAAGAGGAGCAAGTCGTTCACCACGGCCGCGGACTTCCAGACGGCCGTCACGATCCACGTGGTCCAGGGGGAGAGGTCGATGGCTGGCGACAACGTGTCCCTCGGCATGTTCAACCTGTCAGGGATCCCTCCGTCGCCCAGGGGCGTCCCTCAGATCGAGGTGACGTTCGACATCGACGCGAACGGGATCCTCACCGTCGGGGCGAAGGACATAGGGACGGGGAAGGAGAACAAGATCACGATCTCGGCTTCCACGAAGCTCTCGAAGGACGAAAAGGAGAGGCTGATCAAGGAGGCCGAGACCTATTCGGAGCAGGACAAGAAGAAGAGAGAGCAGGCGGAACTGAGGAACGAGGCGGACTCCATCCTCTACACGGTCGAACGCACCAAGAGGGACCTTGAGGGCAAGGTGGACAGGGCCTCCTTCGACAAGGTCGACGGCGCCGCCGCTGAGCTGAGGAAGGCCCTCGAAGGGACCGACTCGTCCACGATAAGGGAGAAGAGCGACGCGCTGAAGAAGGCGCTTCAGGAAGTGGGAGAAGCAGTGTACAGGCAGGGACAGGGTCAGGCGCAGGCCGGGGGCCCTCCGCCCGGAGGGCAGGGAGGCAGCCCCGGAGGCAGCCCCGGGACAGGCGACGGTTCCAACGTCAGCGACGCGAACTACAAAGTCGTAGACGAAGGGAAGTAGGAGGACCACGTTGGCCTCGAAAGACTACTACGAGGTGCTGGGCGTGCCGAGGGACTCGTCGAAGGAACAGATCAAGGACGCGTACAGGAAGCTCGCGCTCCAGTTCCATCCCGACAGGAACAAGTCGCCCGAAGCGGAGGGCAGGTTCAAGGAGATATCAGAAGCCTACGCCGTGCTCTCGGACGACGAGAAGAGGACGCAGTACGACTCGTACGGCCGCGAGGGGGTCTATCAGAGATACAGCCAGGACGACATCTTCAGGGGGGTGGACTTCGGAGAATTCTTCCGTGGAGCGGGGTTCGGAGGGTTCGACGACGTCTTTTCGCAGTTCTTCGGAGGCGGCGGAGGCGTTCGCGCGAACAGGGGGGAAGACCTGACCTATCACTTCCAGGTGAGGCTGGAGGACATCCTCGAGGACGCCAACAAGGAGATCGAAATACCGAGGAGCGAGGTCTGCAGCACCTGCAAAGGGAGCGGCGCGAAGCCAGGGACCTCTCCAGTCAGGTGCGAAAACTGCGGGGGGACAGGGCAGGTGCAGAGGGTCCAGTCATCAGGGTTCGCGAGGATGGTGAGGATAACGGCCTGCAACAAGTGCGGGGGAAGGGGCCTGGTCGTGGAGTCCCCATGCAAGGAGTGTCGCGGGAGGGGAGTGGTCGAGAGGAAGCGGAGAATCGAGGTAATGGTCCCGGCGGGGATCGAGGACGGCCAGACGCTCCGACTGAGAGGCGAAGGGAACGCTGGGGCGAACGGGTCGCCTCCTGGCGACCTCTACCTTGTGGTCAACGTCGCCCCGCACGAGCTGTTCATCCGGCAGGGGAGCGACGTCTATCTCAAGGCGAAGGTCGGCGTCGTCGACGCGATGCTAGGGACGGAGCTCCGGATACCGACGCTCTATGGGGAGGTCAGGCTCAGCGTGCCTCACGGGACTCAGCCAGGGGACCAGTTCACCCTCAAAGGCAAGGGCCTTCCAAAGCCTGGAGGATGGGGGAAGGGCAACGAATACGTCAAGGTGAACGTCGAGATTCCGAGGAGCCTTTCAGGCGGACAGAAGGAGCTGCTGAAGAGGTTCGGCTCCGCCTAGCCTGAGAACTTGTAGATCATCAAGAAAGGAACCTCCTCGATCTCCCGGATGGCGGCCGCCGAGCCCACCTCGTTGTCCACCGCCAGAGAGACTGACCTCGTGCCTGCCAGGTTGACTATGGAGCATCTCCTTATCAGACTCAGCGCCTCTCCCTTGTCCACCACCTCGCCTGAGTAAAAGTCTGCAGAGAGGTGGACCTGCAGCTTACCCTCCCTCACCGTCCTGCCGACCAGCTCCTCGTCGCATATGTTGACAAGGACCGTTCCCTTGTAGTCGGCCCTCCTGACGGCGAAGCCGCCCGCGCTCAGGCTACGTCACCTTGGCGACCGACCTGGCTCCGCAGGCTTCGCAGACCATGAACCACATCCTCTTCTCCTTGTCCAGGTGCGTGTCGGGGCTCCCGCAGACGGGACAGATCACCGCGTCTTTCACGTACCTTTGGAGCAGCTGCGAGAACGAGTCGCGGTCCTTCCTCCCGATGAATATCGCTCTATCGCCGACGAGCGACGCCGCTGTGGCGAGCTCCTTGGCAAGGTATACCAGGACCCTCGACGGATCCCTCCTCAGGAGTTTGGGAAACTCGCCGTAGTTCCTGAAGATGGTCTTGTTGCCTACCCAGATGACGTCCGGGACAGGCAGCTCCAGGCGGAGGGACCCAGACCTCTTGGCGTCTTTATCGAGCCCGGCCCTCGCCCTTGAGAGGAGTTCCTCGTATGAACGTGTCACACTCGAAATCGGTTTCCAGCGTATTTCAACTCTTCTGAGGTCGAGCCCCGACATCAAAGATTAAATCGGAAACCAAGCTGGTCGGACCATGGAGCCAAGGGCTGAGTTCGGCGTCTTTGGCGGCTCAGGCTTCTACAGCTTCCTGGAGGGCGCGAACCAGACCTCGGTGGACACCCCCTACGGGCCGACCAGCTCCAGCGTGACGATCTCGAAGGTAGGCACGAGGTCCGTAGGGTTCATCCCGAGGCACGGAGTCCACCACGAGCTCCCTCCCCAGTCGGTCCCATACAGGGCGAACATCCACGCCTTCAAGTCCTTGGGGGTGAAGAGGATCATAGCGCCGACCGCCGTCGGCAGCCTGAAGCCGAAGCTCAAGCCCGGGGACCTCGTCTTCTGCGACCAGTTCGTCAACTTCACCACAGGCCGCAAGGACACCTATTACGACGGCCCCGAGACGACGCACATCAGCACTGCGGAGCCTTACTGCCCGCAGATGAGGTCCACCGCGCTCGGCGCAGCGAAGGACATGGGGCTGAGGTTCCACGACGGCGGGACGGTCGTCGTGATCCAGGGTCCGCGGTTCTCGACGCGGTCGGAAAGCAGGTTCTTCTCCGCGCAGGGCTGGGACGTGATTAACATGACGCAATATCCCGAGGTGGTGCTGGCCAGAGAACTCGAGATGTGCTACATGAACGTCTCTCTCGTCACCGACTACGACGCAGGGCTGGCGGGGAACCCGAGGGTCAAGCCTGTCTCGCATGAAGAAGTAATCCGCGTGTTCAACAGGAACATGGAGGGGCTCAGGAAGGTGATAGTCGAGACGGTAAAGCGCCTCCCGTCAAAGAGGACGTGCGAGTGCGGCTCGGCGCTGAGGCACGCGAGGATGAGCGCCTGATGCCTTCCCTTGAGCGCGAGGTCAGAGGAGCCATCAGGAACGTGCCCGACTTTCCAAGGAAAGGTGTCGGATTCAAGGACCTGACGACCCTCTGGAAGGATGGCAAGCTAACAAGGACGGTGGAGGACGAGCTGGAGCGGCGCTGGAGGCGGAAGAAGCTGGACAAGATCGTAGGCATAGAAGCGAGAGGCTTCATAGTGGGGGCCCCGCTCGCCGACAGGCTGGGGATAGGCTTCGTGCCCGCCAGGAAACGAGGAAAGCTCCCTGCGCCCAGGGTGGCCCAGAGCTACGAGCTCGAATATGGCAAGGAAAGCCTCGAAATGCATCGTGACGCAATCTCCAAGGGCGACAGGGTCCTGATAGTTGACGACCTCCTGGCGACGGGGGGGACAGCGAGGGCCTCCGCGCGTCTGGTCGAAAAGCTGGGAGGAGAGGTGGTCGGCCTGGCCTTCGTGGCTGAACTGAGTGCTCTTGGAGGACGCAGGAAGCTGAGGGGGTACGACGTCCACTCGATAGCAAGGTACGAAGGCTAGGCCCGCTCCCCATCCTCGACCCGGTCGACCATCCAATGATGAAGATGGAACATAAATCCCGCCTGATTGACGGTTGGTCAGGTTGAGCGAGATAGCGAGCCCGAAGCTGAGCGCGGAAGGGGAACGCAGCTTCAGATGGGCGGAGGCCCACATGGGCGCGCTGACGACCCTGGCCGCTGACTATGTCAGCTCGAAGGCGCTCTCAGGCGTCAAGCTCGGGGTCTGCCTCCACGTCACAAAGGAGACCTCCGTGCTTGTTGACGCGCTTCTGGAGGCCGGCGCCGAGGTTACTCTCGCGGGCGCGAACCCGCTCTCGACGCAGGACGACATCGCTGCCTTCCTGGCAGAGAGGGCCGAGGTCCACGCGTGGAGGGGCCAGACCGCCAAGGAATACAACTCGTGCATAGACAAGGTGCTCAGAACTCGCCCGGCGCAGCTCATCGACGACGGTGGCGACCTCCACGTGGCCGCCCACGAACACAAGACGAGAGGGATCGCGGGGGGCTCCGAGGAGACCACCACGGGGGTCGTCAGGCTGAGGGCGATGGAGTCCGAGGGCTTGCTCGC
Source organism: Nitrososphaerales archaeon (assembly GCA_030039515.1). Classification (GTDB taxonomy): domain Archaea; phylum Thermoproteota; class Nitrososphaeria; order Nitrososphaerales; family Gagatemarchaeaceae; genus UBA183. Next base: position 7,097 of record JASHVT010000066.1, on the reverse strand, counting down.
CTACCCGGTGATAGCGGTGAACGACGCCAAGACGAAGTTCATGTTCGACAACCGCTACGGGACGGGACAGAGCACGCTCGACGGGATAATGAGGGCGACTGCCCTCCTGCTGGCAGGGAGACACATCGTGGTGGTAGGATACGGGTGGGTCGGCAAGGGCGTGGCGATGAGGGCCAGAGGGATGGGCGCGATAGTCACCGTCGTCGAGGTGGACCCGGTCCGAGCGCTCGAGGCTCACCTTGAAGGGTACGATGTCACAAGTATCGAGAAGGCCGCGACGCTCGGCGAACTCTTCATCACGGCGACGGGCCAGAAAGACGTGATACCCTACGACGCCATCGAGTTGATGCGCGACGGCGCCATTCTCGCGAACGCGGGCCACTTCGACGTGGAAATCGACGTCGCCACGCTCCTTTCCAGGGCCAAGTCTGTGAGGGAGACTCGGCCAAACGTCGACGAGGTCGCCCTCCCACGAGGGAAGAAGGTGTATCTCATCGGGAAGGGCAGGATAGCCAACCTGGTCGCGGCAGAGGGGCACCCGCCGGAGGTCATGCAGATGTCCTTCGCCAACCAGTTTCTCGCCGCGGTGAAGATACGCAGAGAGGCCAAGTCGCTCGAGCCGAAGGTCTACGGCGTCTCGTCAGAGGCGGAGGACGAGGTCGCCAGATCGGCGCTGAAGTCCATGGGGATAGCCATAGGCGAGCAGACCGGCGTGCAGAGGAAGTACGCGAAGAGCTGGAAGGTCTAGGCCTCAGCAACAGTTAATACGGGAAAGATGCCCTTCGAGCACCAGGTGGACGGACTCAACGAAAGAAGCTACATCATAACGGCTGCCCTTCCCTACGCCTACGACGACTTGCACCTTGGCCACATAGCGAGCACCCACCTCCCCCCGGACATCCTGTACCGCTACCTCAAGCTCAAGGGAGCGAGGGCCACCCAGGTCTGCGCCTCCGACGACTTCGGCACACCCATACTGATCGCCGCGGAGAAGGAGGGGAAAGACCCCAGGGACTATGTGGGGCGCTGGAACACGCGGTTCAAGGAAGACCTCGAGAGGCTCGGGATCGTCTACGACATCTTCGACAGGACGAGCTCCGCAGAGAACGTCGAGATGGTCCAGTCGTTCTTCACCAGGCTCAGGGAGAACGGCCACATCTCGGAGTCTGAGATCGGTCAGTTCTACTGTGAGTACGACAAGAAATTTCTCCCCGACAGGTACGTGAGAGGGAAGTGCCCCTACTGCAGCGCCGAGGACCAGTACTCGGACGGCTGCGAGAACTGCGGGAGGACGCTCCAGCCGGGCCAGATCCTCGACCCGCGCTGCTCCATCTGCGGCAGGCCTCCTGTCATGAAGACGAGCAGCCACTATTTCTTCAGGCTGTCGACGTTCTCGAAGAGGCTCGAAGAGTGGCTGAACGGCAACGAAGGCCTCCAGGCAGACGCGAAGAACTACGTCCTCAACTGGATAAGAGACGGGCTACAGGACTGGGACATCACCCGAGACATCCCCTGGGGCGTCCCTATCCCGCTCAAGGAGGCCGAGGGGAAGGTCCTCTATGGCTGGTTCGACAACCACCTGTGCTACATCACTGCGGCCCTGAAGGCGGCAGGGAAGCGAGGGGACGCGGGCGTGGAGTTCTGGAACGGCTCTGCCATCTACCACTTCATAGGCAAGGACATCGTCTACCATCACTATCTCTTCCTGCCTGGAATGAGGCTGGGCGATGGAAGGTACAAGCTCCCTGACTACATCCCTACCAGGGGGCACCTGCTCTTGAACGGCAGAAAGATCTCGAGAAGCAGGCGCTGGATGATCACGGTGAGGGACTTCCTCGAGGTCTTCCCTCCCGACTATCTCAGGTTCTATCTCGCCAGGATCGTCCCGTTCAGCCAGGCCGACGCCAACTTCGACCTGAAGGAGTTCGGCGAGAAGATCAACAACGAGCTTGTCGCCAGCATCGGGAACTTCGCGTACAGGGCCCTGAGCTTCGTATCAAGCAGGCACTCGGGCGTCGTCCCGGAACCGGGCGTGGTCGGGACCCAGGAGGAAGCGATGAAGAGCGAGCTCGGCTTGGCAGTCGCAGAGACGGGGCAGCTCATCGAGTCCGGCCACTTCGACAGGGCGATCAAGCGCGTGCTCGACTTCTCCGGGAGGTGCAACCAATACTTCCAGCACAAGGCACCCTGGGAGAACACGACAGAGGAGCCGACTTCGATATTCTATTCCTGCAACCTCGCCGCGGGGTTAGCCACGATGCTGAGTCCTTTCCTGCCCTTCAGCTCCCAGGCGCTCTGGCATCAGCTCGGGTTCGACGGCCCCCTGGAGGAGAAAGGCTGGGACGGAGCCTCGACGCTGAGGGTGGAGCCGGGCCAGAGGGTGACAGAGCCGAAACCGTTGTTCAAGAGGGTCGAAGCAGACGACCTGGCCAAGGTAAACGTCAACCTTGGCTGACTAGTCGCACGCCGGGAGGGACTCGAGGCCTTCCGCGAGCGATGCGTCCATCTCATCGTCGATGACCCTTCCGCGCAGGACCTTCTCAAGAGGATCGTAGTCGTCGTACTTGGTCGAGGTGAAACCGGAGGCAAGAACCGAGACCTGCAGCTGGGGCGAGACTGCGCCGCTGACGCAATACTCGACGTCTACGTCCTGGTTGCTCATCATCGAGCCCAGACGGTCGACCACCAGGCCCACCTCCTGCGCCGAGAGAGACTGGTCCCCGCTGAGGATCACCACCGCGTGAGTGGCTGACTTCGTCTCGGCCAGCTTGCTTATCGAGAGCACGGCCCCTGCCAGGCCCTCCTCCGCCTTGTCCGGAGCGCTGCTACTGGACACGCCCAGGATCGCGTACCCCTCCTGCGCCACCGTTGCCAGCAGCTTGTTGAGGCCGACGGGTACCCCATCTTCGGATGGAGAAGAAAGAAGGGCCCCCAGCGACCTGACCGCCTCCGCGTTGCCAGACTGATACAGGTCGAGCAGCGTGGCGTCCTCCGGCGACGCGTGCAGGAGGGCGTCGTTGTCTATCACCACGACCCCTCGGGTCTCGCTACGGAGCCTTCTCAGTGAGACGCCCGCGTAGAACGTCAGCTTCTTCTCGAATTCGAAGGGCATCACGACGACTCCGACGGTCGTCGCCCCCTTTGCCTGACAGATGGAGGCTATGTAGGGTGCGAGTCCGCTGCCGGTCGCCCCGCCGAGCCCCGCCACTATGAAGACGACCTTCGAGTCACCCGATATGTCCTCCAGGCTTGCACGCTGCCGCATCGCGAGGCCCCTCACCATGGAGGGAGTCAGCTTCTGATCGACAGGCGAGTCTATCAGGACAGACTGGTCCGGGCTTGCGCCTTCCAGGTCGGCCACGTCGCACGAGACATATGCGAACCTGTCAATCGACAGCGGCCGCCTGCTTAGCAGGGATGCTATCCTGCAACCTGCGCTCCCTACCCCGATCGCCGTGACGCGAGTAGGTCTCTTGGCTTCCAATTCTGCGGGTCAGCGGTAGGAGATGCGACGACATAAACAAGGCAAGTGCTGAAGATGTTTGACTAACCATAGAATTTAGTTTACCCGCGCGTCCCCGCCCGCTTCTATCTGGGTCTCAGCGCGTCCCCGTTTACCAGCCTGTTGACGAGGTTGTCCATCATGTGGCCGCTGCACTCCACCCTCACGGCCTTCACTCCCTCGACCGACAGAGCTGCCTCTCTGATCCTCTTCCCTGTGTCAACGGCGAGCGGACTGTAAGGGGAGAGCGGCCGGAACCTTATCCTCACCGAGCCCATCGCCATCTCGGCGACGTCGGTCACGACATTCAGCTCGCCTAGCTTCCTAGCGGTCTCCTCGTCGACTATCTCGCTGACCTTCTCCGTGACCCGATTGGTGAGATCGCTGTCCACAGCTTCGAGCCAACGCAACCGCTGGCTATATGACCTTTGAGATTCTGGTCACCAGTGGACCTTCAACGTCAGAGGGTGCGACGCTTTGACTTCGTCGACTCTGCCGACTGTCGTGTTCTTGGGGACTTCTCCAAGGCTCCCTTCCTTCAGGGCCTTGTAGGCCTCGTTCAGCCCGGCGGCGTACTCGTCGAGCATCTCGAGCGGCTCTGACTCCGTGGGCTCGATCATGAGCGCCTCCTTTACTATCAGCGGGAAGTAGACGGTAGGAGAGTGCATCCCTCGGTCGAGCATCGCCTTCGCTATCGTCATCGCGGAGCCTGAGAGCTCGCTCTTGGCCGACACGACGGCCTCATGCTTCCTTCGCAGGCCCTGACCGTGCGATACGGGGAAGGCTTCAGGGTCCAGGGACTTCCAGAGATAATTGGCTGCAAGAACCGCGAGAGAAGAGACGTCGGTCAGCCCGGAACCTCCAAGGAGTCGGATGTACGCGTACGCCCTGAGCAGGACCGCGGAGTTGCCGACGAACCCCTTCAGTCTGCCTATCGAGTGCTTCAACCCATAGTCCAAGACATATCGTTCGCCCTTCCTCGACACTACGGGCACGGGGAGGTAGTCGACGAGGCTTCTCTTCACGCCCACAGGACCCGCCCCCGGCCCGCCCCCTCCGTGGGGCGTCGCGAAGGTCTTGTGGAGGTTCAGGTGGACGATGTCGAAGCCCATGTCGCCGGGCCGCGCGTGCCCGAGCATGGCGTTCATGTTCGCTCCGTCGTAGTACATCAGGCCCCCCGCCTTGTGGACTGCATCGCATACCTCTTCGACCTCGCTCTCGAAGAGCCCGAGCGTATTCGGCACAGTGAACATCATCCCTGCGGTCCTCTCTGAGACGAGGCTCTCGACCGAGCTGGCTCGGACCTGACCGGTGGAGTCAGAGGGCACTTTGACGACCCTAAAGCCGGCCATGGCGGCACTCGCCGGGTTGGTCCCATGGGCGGAGTCCGGGACAAGTATCTCATCCCTGTCAGGACGGCCCGCATCGTGCAGGAACTTTCTGACGATCAGCACGCCTGCGAATTCTCCCTGCGCGCCCGCGGCCGTAGAGAGCGAGAACCTCTCCATCCCTGTAACCTCGCTGAGGTATCTTTCCAGCTGGTAGAACACCGAGAGAAGGCCCTGGACCGTCTCGTCGGGCTGCAGGGGGTGCGCCTGCCTCATCGAGTCTGAGCCCGCGATCGCCTCAGAGACCTTCGGGTTGTACTTCATCGTGCAGCTTCCGAGCGGGTACATCCCGAGTTCTACGGAGAAGTTCATCTGGGAGAGCCTGTTGAAATGTCTCAGGACCTGCAGCTCCGAGAGCTCTGGCAGCTCCAGGCGTTCCCTTCTCATCGATGCAGGCACGAGCAACGAAGGGTCCTTCAGGTTCTTGTGGGCCAGCGGTTCTATCGGGACCAGCGTCCCGACCCTTCCTGGCCTGCTCAGCTCCTTTAGCAGCGGTTCGTCCCAGCGCGCCTGTCTGAACTCCTTCACGCCAAGGCTCCCTCCAACGCGACTGCGAGCCTTTCTATGTCGTCCCTCGTGTGTACCTCCGTCACGCAGAAGAGCCCCGCTTCTGGACCCAGCCCGAACGCTCTCTCTAACGGGTACCCCGCCAGAACCCCCCGGGCGGACATCCTCCTGAACACCGAGCGCGCCTTTGCATCCCGGTAGGACACCACGAACTCCTTGAAGAACGAACCTTGGAAGTGCGGGGAGCGCGCGCCCTTCACCCTCGAAAGCCTCCTGGCCGCGAAGTGAGAGTTCGCTATCACCGACTCGCCCAGCTTCTTGAATCCCTCCCTGCCAAGCGTCGAAAGATATGCTGCCGCGGTCAGGGCCATCAGCGACTGGTTGGTGCAGACGTTGGACATTGCGTTCTCCCGCCTGATATGCTGTTCTCTGGACTGCAGCACCATGGTGAAAGCGCTCCGGCCAGGGTCGGAGATCGGAGAGGTCATCCCGATCAGCCGTCCCGGCATGCTCCTTGCCAGCTTGAGGTCCTTCACCGCGAATATGCCCAAGTGAGGCCCCCCATAGTTCATCGGGATCCCGAGCGGCTGGCCTTCTCCCACCACGACGTCTGCGCCATATGCCCCTGGCTCCTTGACGAGCGAGAGCGAGATTGGGTCCACCCCGGCGACGAGAAGGGCTCTCGACTTGTGCGCCTCAGCTGCGAGTTCGGCTCCCGACTCCTCTATCACCCCGAAGTAGTTCGGATTCTCGAGGTACATGCAGGCGACGTCATCGTTCAGCTTGCGTCTCAGGTCTTCAAGGCTGATGCGCCCGCTCGACGCGTCGAAGCTGACGCTCTCGACCTCCATGCCCATCGGCTCTGTGTACGTCTCTATGACTGCCCTCCGGCCCGGCCCTACGTTGCCCCCCACGAGCGCCTTCTTCCTCCCTGTGACCCTCCCGGCCATCCTCACCGCCTCTCCAGCCGCGGAGGCCCAGTCGTAGAGCGAGCTGTTACATGCCTCCATCCCCAGCAGGTCGCACATCAGGCTCTGGTATTCGAACAGGGCCTGGAGCATCCCCTGGCTGACTTCGGGCTGATAAGGGGTATAGCTCGTATAGAACTCCTGGCGTGATGCGATCGAGTCAACTGCCGCAGGGATGTAGTGCGGCCACACCCCTCCTCCGAGAAAGCATACCGAGCTCGGGGGGGTCTTGTTCGAAGACAGGGTCGCAAGGAGCTCGCGCCTCACAGTGTACTCCGGAGACTGTTCCGGGATTCTCAGCTTCCTCCCGAGCCTGAGCTTCGGCGGTATGTCAGAGAAGAGGTCGTCCACCTTCTCGGCGCCTATCTTCTCCAGCATCACCCGGACGAGCTCTTCATCCAGGTTAGGGAGTAGAGGGTGAGACGCGCGATGGTCCTTCATTCGTTTTTGGCCCGAAAAACGCTTAAAATAAGAACGTAGCGGCGTCGCAACGTTCGATGAAACGTCTGGTCATTCTTGGAATCCTGTTTCTTCTGGCCCTTTCGGCGATACCGGGTCCGATGGTCAGGGCCTCATCCTCGCCCGTGGTGAACGTGACGAGCGTTTACTCTCTCAACATGTACGGGTACGCGGAGGTGAACGAGACAGTCACGTTCCTGAACAACTCGACGTCGCCCGTGACCCCGCCGTCCATTGCGATCGGGATTGGGAACCTCTCCACCGACGCGCTGA
>JASHVT010000006.1 GCA_030039515.1 Nitrososphaerales archaeon | reverse complement strand
TTTGCTTACCTATACAAGGTGAAGTTCACTTTTGGAGGCAGAACTTTCGAGAAACTTATCCCCGTCCCGATACCTACGCCTCAAGAGGAACTCTCTCCCGAATCGGATGAGTCTGGCGAAGTATTGTTGGGTAGAGCGATTATGGACAGCTTCTACGTTGCCTTCGAAGGCAAGGCAAACCCCAAAGTCCTTAGATTCGACGAGTGAATCCTCCCCGCACTCTGGAACACGCGGCTGGAACACGCACGGACGGAGCAGAACCGATCGAGGGGAGGCTGCTTAGGGAGCCGGGAGCCCTGACAGAATGATGAAGGGGCGGGGCTGCGCGCGTGCCGCGACGGCGGCTAGCACGCGGTCAAGGACGGTGGGAACCGTTAAAGTGCGGGATGCATCCGAGTCAGAGATGAGTGAGAACGACGGAGCCGAACAGGCTCCCGAAGAGGAGCCTCCTAAGCTGACCATGAAGGACTACCTGGCACTCGCGATCGCCTCCCTCGAGACGGTCCTGCTCCCTCTTCTCGTGCTGATAGTGATACTCGTGGTGCTCACCCTGGCGTTCGCCGGGCACCTGTAGCTAAAGTTCCGTCTTCTTCCTCGTCGCGAAGTCGATGTCGTAGAGGCACTCGATCCGCTGCCCCGGTCTCACCTCCTTCATCGGCGGAGACACCTCGGCGCACCTCCCGGTCGCGAACTCGCACCTCGGTCTGAACCTGCAACCCGGCGGTATGTTGACAGGGCTTGGCACGTCGCCCTCGAGGACCGCGAGCTCTGTCCGCTTCTTCGGGTCGGGGATGGGGACAGACGCAAGGAGCGCCTTGGTGTATGGGTGCTTCGGCGACCTGAAGAGTGACTCCGTCTCAGCCATCTCCACGACCCTCCCGAGGTACATCACCGCTATCCTGTTGCATACCTGCCTGACGACGGCCAGGTTGTGCGAGATGAACATGTACGTGAGGTCCAGGTCCTTCTGGAGGGCCTTCAGGAGGCTCAGGATCTGGGACTGCACGGACACGTCGAGGGAAGACGTAGGCTCGTCCAACACGATGAAGTCGGGGCTCACGGCGAGGGCCCTCGCGACCGCGATCCTCTGTCTCTGCCCTCCGCTGAACTCGTGAGGGTACCTCGCAAGGTGGTCCGGGTTCAGCCCGACCTTCGATATCAGGTCCAGCGCCTTCCTTTCCGCCTCGGCCCTCCCTTTCGCGAGACCGTGGATCCTCATCGGCTCCGTGAGCGCGCTCCTCACGGTCTGCCTGGGGTCGAGGGAGGCGTACGGGTCCTGGAAGACTATCTGCATCCTCCTGCGCAGGGGCTTGAGCTTCCTCCCCTTCAGCGAGGTGATGTCCTGCCCGTCGAACAGGATCTGTCCCTTTGTAGGCTGCGTGAGCCTGAGCGCGGTCCTCCCCAAGGTGGTCTTTCCGCAGCCGGACTCGCCTACCACGCCGAGCGTCTCCCCTTTCTCCGCGCTCAGCGTCGCGCCGTCGACGGCCTTCACGAACCCGTTGGTCCTCCCTAGCAGGCCTCCCTTGATGGGATACCACTTGTACAGGTCCTGCACCTGCAGGAGGGCTTCTGCCACTTCAGGTCATCCTCCGTAGAGCAGGCACGCCACCCTGTGTCCAGGCTCTACTTCGATGAGGGGAGGCTTGACTAGCGGGCACCTTTCGAAGCGCTTGGGGCAACGCGGGTGGAACCTGCACCCGCTGGGGGGGGATATCAGGTTCGGGACGGAGCCAGAGATCGACTTGATCTCCTTCGTGAAGACGTCGGGCCTTGGTATCGATGCCAGCAGGCCCTGAGTGTAGGGGTGCATGGGGTTCGCGAATAGCTCCTCGACGTCGGCGATCTCAACGACGTTCCCGGCATACATGACGACGACCCTGTCGCATATCTCAGAGACGACCCCGAGGTCGTGGGTGATAAGCACGACAGACGCGTCTATCTTTCCCCTCAGATCTGCGAGGAGCCTGAGGACTTGCGCCTGCACGGTGACGTCGAGAGCGGTCGTTATCTCGTCGGCGAGGAGGACCTTCGGCCTCCTGACAAGGGCCATAGCTATCATGACCCTCTGCCTCATGCCTCCCGAGAGCTCGAACGGGTACATGTTGTACACGCGCTCCGGGTCGGGCAGCCTGACGGTCCTCATGTAGTCCAAGGTCCTGAGCTTCGCCAGCCTCCTCAGAGACCTCTTGCTCAGCTTCTTGTCCTTCAGCCCCTCGAGAGACCTCTTCTCCTCGACCTCCGCTGGCGTCAGCCCCGCCTTGGACTCCGCCCTCGCGAGCTCCGCGATCCTGTACTCCACGAGCTCGGCCTGGAAGCCCTTGTCCGACTCGAGGATCTCCGCTATCTGCGACCCGACGCTCAGGACCGGGTTGATGAACGTCATCGGGTCTTGGAAGACGAACGACACCTCTCTGAGCCTAGTCTGCCTCAGTTCGTCCTTCGTCTCCTTCAGGAGGTCTTTGCCTTCCAAGAGTATCTGGCCTGCCTCGACCTTCGCGTTGTCGGAGAGGAGCCCGCCTATGGCCAGGGCGGTCACCGTCTTCCCGCAGCCGCTCTCTCCGACCAGCCCCAAGACCTCGCCTCTCTTCACCTCGAAGTCCACTCCGTCGAGTGCTTTCACCTCGCCGAGATAGGTGTGGAAGCTCACCTTCAGGCCCTTGACCTCGAGCACGACCTCGTGGTCGCTTCCCCTTTGCACGCTCGCCTGAGAGGTCAACTTACCTCCTCAGCCTCGGGTCGAACACGTCCCTCAGGCCGTCTCCGAGCAGGTTGAACCCGAGCGAGATGATGAGGATGGTGAGCCCCGGGAAGATTATGAGCCACGGCGCCGAGAAGATGTACTGCGAGCCCTGGCTGGTCAGGCTCCCGAGCTCAGGCGTCTGACCCGTGGCGATGTTGCTCGGCGCGAAGCCGAGGAAGACGAGGGTCGAGACCGTGAGGATGACGCTGCCGATGTCCAGGGTGGACTGCACGATCAAGGGATAGATCGAGTTCGGCACTACGTGCCTGAAGAGGATCCTGAACCTGCCGGCGCCCATCGCCCGGAGCGCCTCGACGTAGGGCCTCTCCTTCTCGCTGAGCACCTGGGAGCGTATCAGCCTGACGTAAAGCGGCCACCACGTGATCAGGACCGCGAGGGTGAGGTTTGGGATGGTCCTCCCCAGCACCGTCATCAGGACGATGGCCAGGAGTATCCCGGGCACCGCGAAGAAGATGTCTGTGACCCTGAGTATGGCCTCGTCCACTATCCCTCCGGCGTACCCCGCGATGCTGCCGAAGACCAGGCCGATGACGACCGCGGACGCCACGATCTCCAGCGCTATGGAGAGGTCGAGCGGGACCGCCAGTATTATCATCAGCAGGAGGTTCCTCCCGTAGGCGTCCGTCCCGAGGGGCAGAGGCCTGGGGCAGACGTTGATGCTGGGTATGTGCCAGTTGATCAGCGAGTTGTTCCAGCAGATCCGTATCGCCCTGTCGTCCACCGTCGCCGAAGCAGGCACGATGACATGCGCCAGGAGCGCGACGAGTATGGTGCCCGCCGCGAGCACGCTCCCTGCGAGGACGAGCTTGTTCCTGCTCATGAGATGGAGGCTGTACCGGAGGTCGGCCATCGCCCCGGACTTTGGGGCTTCCTCTGCGCCGGCCTTGCTCTCCATCGCTCAGTACCTTATCCTCGGGTCGAGCTTGGCGTACAGGACGTCCACGACGAGGTTGGTCAGGACGATTATCACAGCCGTCACCAGGACATAGAGCTCGAGGAAGTTGAGGTCGAACGACGTGGACGCGAGCACGGCCGCCTGCCCGACGCCGGGGAAGTCGAAGACGTATTCGATGACCACCACGCCGCCGAGGAGGAACGCGAGTATCAGCCCGGCGATCGTGATCGCAGGCAGGAGCGCGTTCCTCAGCGCGTGCCTGTAGACCACGACCCTGTCCCGCAGCCCCTTCGACCTCGCAAGGAGGATGTAGTCCTGGTGCAGGGCGTCCACCATGCTCGACCGGAGGATCCTGGTGAGGGCGCCGATGGTGGTGAGCGCGAGGGTGACGGTGGGAAGTATCAGGCCCACGATGCTGTCCCAGAAGTATGGGAAGTTTCCCGAGAGGATGGCGTCGATGACAGGGAATCCCGTCCGGGTCACCACCGACCCCGGGTTGGCGAAGCATATGGCGCAGCTTGTGGGGAGCGGCCCTCCCACGGGGAGGAGCCCCCTGCCGTTCAGCGCGACGTAGAGGACGAAGACCACCTGAAGGATGTAGCCGAACCAGAACTGCGGGATGGAGTACCCCGAGATGGCCACGACCCTCGACGCGTGGTCAGGAGCCTTGTTCGCATGGGTCGCAGACACGATTCCCAGGGGTATCGCTATGGCGATGGTGAGGATCGTGCCTCCGATGGCGAGCTCGGCCGTGTAGGGGAACCTCACCCAGAAGACGTTCCAGGTCGTCTCTGTCCCGGCCACGTAGCCCGGGAGGACGGTGTAGCCCCAGTTCCCTGAGAGCACTGTCTTCAGCCATCCGAAGAACTGCCCCCAGAGGGGGACGATGCATCCCTTGGCCGAGGTGGCGAACGCGGCGTACGAGGGGCACGAGCTGGTCGCGACCCCGAGGTTCTGCGCGAGGATGAGCCTCTCCGCCGATGTCATCCTCGGAGTCACGTACTGGGTGAGCGCGTACGCAGGGGGGAGGAGGCCCCTCGTGATGTAGAATATCAGCGCCGCCAGGGCGAGCAGTACGAAGACGAGGAGCGCCAGCCTTCTAAGGACATATTCGTACAGTTTCACAGGCTGGTGAATTTGGTCGCCGACGTTATTTGAAGATATGCGGGCAGGACGCCCTGCGTTGCGCGCGTAAGAAAAAGGGGACGACCCTCTACTCTAATAGAGGGTCGCGTAATATTGCGGGCCTACTCCGTAGAACGCGGCCGAAGCCAGGTTCGAGTTCCACGTGAAGCCCTGGACGTTTGAAGTCATTGCGACGAAGCTTGTGCCGTAGAACTGCCAGAGGTACATCACATTTTGGTTGGCGAGCTCAGCCATCTGCTTGGAGTATTGGACCACTCCGGTGACGTTGTCGGCCCTGTTGGCCTGCTCGGAGAGGTTGAAGAGGTTCGTCATGCTGGTGAGGTTCCAGCCCGCTCCCGCGTACGAGCCGGGGTACGTGAGCATGTTGAGGGTGAAGTCCGTCACCCATGGATAGTCGTCGAACCATCCGAGGTTGAACATGTACCAGGGGTTCCCTGGCGCTGTCCCAGTGTCCACGATGGTCCCCTGTGGCTGCGTCTGGACGTTCACCGTGAGGCCGAGGTTGTAGGTCGTGCTAATGTTGTCGATGGTCTGGGCGATCGCGTTGAAGACGTCGATGTCTCCCGTGTCGCCTGTAGCTGCGACGAGCGTGATGGTCTGCGTTATTGGCGAGGAGCACCTGTCAGCGATGATGAACTCCAACTCGCTGCATCCGAAGGAGTTGTTGAACGTTCCTGGTGGCGCTGCCGTGCCGTTGACGAAGGTGAACTGGGTCAATGGGTCTTCCATCGCTTGGATGAGCAGTTGAGCCGCCTCGGTTGTGTTGTAGCTATATGCAGGCGTGATCGAGGAGTCGTAGGAGCCCGAGGGTGGGAGGCCTGGAGGGATGAGGTTCTGAGCCGGGAGGCCCCACCTCTCGTCTGTGGTGTCCCACTCGGCCGTGATGTTGACCGCGTCTGCGAACGCGAGCCTGATCCTCTTGTCTGCGAAGGGCTGGAACGTGTACAGCTGGTGAGTGCTAGGGTTGGTCACGTTGGTGTCGAAAGGCGAGAAGTCGATGGAGTACTGGGGGTACATCCCGTAGAGCGTGACCCCGGGGACGTCCGAGACCAGCTGTCCTTGGTCCCACAAGGTCTTGTTCGCGATGTCCTCGATGTTCGCAGACTCCACGTCTATCGCCATCGCCTGTCCTGACGCGGCAGCTGCCTTGAGGTCCAGCTCCCTGGTCGCCTGAGACGCGACATAGTTGAAGTCGATCGTCTTGATCTTGGGGGAGATTATCGCGCCACCCGAATACTGATACGGCCCGCCCCAGTAGTTGGGGTTCGCCGTCAGCACGATGTCGTTTGTGGTGAGGTCGTCGCTCGTGACGACGTAGGGCCCGGTCCCCGCTAGGGACCCGCCCACGGAGTTGTCCAGGTAGGTGGCCCCACAGCCATATTGCGTCGCGCCGACGTTACAGGTGGCCGAGAGGTCGTAGAGGTACTCCTTGATCTGGGTCGTAAGGTTCCCTGACAGCGTGGCGTAGGGCAGCGTGTAGCCGTTGGAGCTCTGGTTCCACATCGCCAGGTCGTGCTGCATGACGTAGACCGGGGCGATCGGGTCAGTGAGCGGTTGCGTGAAGATGTTGGCGAACGCCGCGTTCGGGATCTTCACGTTGATGGTGAAGGTGAGAGGCCCTGTGATTGTTACGAAGTCCTGGGCGAGCCAAGCGTTGACGTAGCTCTCCCCGTATGTCTGTGTTGTGCTGAGGAAGCAGGACAAGCTGGGGTCGACCATCTGCTGGATCAGCCAGCTGGCCTGAATGCAGTGCGCGACTGGCGAGCTCCCGTCCATGACGAGGTCCCTGTTGAGTGCGAAGTAGACCGCGGTCGAGTTCAGAGGCTCTCCGTCAGCGAACTTGATGCCGCTGCGCAGAGTGAAGTAGTACTCCGTGCCCGCGGAGTTGTTTGTGTAGCTGGACGCCAGCCACGGTATGACCTGGTTGGTGGTCCCGTTGTAGTCGAGCAGTGGCTCGTACACGTTCTGCATTATGTTGTAGTCGTAGGAGTAGTAGGACACCCCTGGGTCGAGGTACGCTATCGTCTCGGCCGTCTCGTAAGTGAAGACGCTCGGGATAGACGTGGTAGTGGTAGAAGACGTGGTCTTGGAAGGAATGACATAGGCGAGGTAGATCCCCGCGATTGCCGCGATGACTATTACTACGATTATTACTGTTGCAAGGATAGTAGATATTGCTCTAGATTTTCTAACGTGCATCATACGTTAGCGTCCTGGTTCTGATTTAAGCGTTGGGGAGGCCTTCCGCCCGGCCTCTCTTTTGGCGCTGGCTGCCGTCGTGGGCCCCCGACGCCTGTCCTCGGAGCACCCGCGCCCTCAGGGCTGCCTGGTGAGCGAGGCGCTGGCCGCGGTCTTCGCCGTTTAAAGAGGAGACCTCGAGCCCACAGGTCGGATGACTGACCTCCTGGAGTGCTCGAGCCTGTCCAAGCGCTACGGAAACGAGCCTCCAGCCCTTGATGAAGTCACATTCTCGACAGAGACACGGGGGATCTTCGCCCTTCTGGGGAGGAACGGCGCCGGAAAGACCACTCTCATCAGGATCCTCGCCACAGAGCTCCAGCCGACCTCGGGGAGCGCGAGCATCAACGGGATGGACGTGCTGAGGGACACCAACAGGATAAGGCAGCAGATAGCGGTGATGCCGCAGGAGGCCAGGCTCGTCCCGTGGCTGACGCCGAGGCAGACGATCTATTCCTATCTCCTCTACAGGGGATTCGGCAGGAAGGAAGCGGCGTCGAAGGTGAGAGACGCGCTCGAGAAGCTAGGGCTCGGCCAGTACGAGAACGTCGTGAACAGGCGCCTGTCGGGAGGAGTGAAGAGGAGGGTTCTGATGTCCACCATCCTGGCGACGGACGCCAGGATATTGTTCGTTGACGAACCTACGACAGGGCTCGACCCGCTGATAAGGGCAGACCTCTGGGCGACCCTGAGGGAACTGAAGAGGACGCATTTCATCTTCCTGACCACTCACTACCTCGAAGAGGCTGAGAGGCTTGCTGACAGGATAGGCATCCTGGAGAACGGGAGGCTCCTGACACTGGGCAGCCTCGGGGAGCTGAGGGCGGGGATGAAGTACCAGGTGAGCATGAGGATACTCAACGGAGGCTCCCCCTTCGAACCTAAGGTCGGAGAGGTGTTCAAGGGCGAAGATGGGTCTACCCAGATCTTCACCTCCGAGGAGGATGCGGACAGGCTCACGGAGGAGCTGGTCAAGGAGAAGAGGCGCTTCTCCATCTATCCCATCTCGTTGGAGGACATATTCTACTACCTTGTCAGGAGGCCGATCGAGGAGGATACGCGGAAGGAACCGAGGGAGAACGGCGACAGGCATGAAGAGTAGCAGGCTCAGCCAGGTCTACGCTTCGATCCTCATCGACGCGCTCTATCAGATGAAGAACTATCCCATAACGCTGGTGAGCAACGTCCTGGCCCCCTTCTCCGTCTTGGTGCTGATCCTCCTGGTGAGCCACGGCGACCTGCTCAGCATCTCGATAGAGGGCGCGCTGATAACAAGCATGATCTCCGGAGGGGTGAACCTGCAGATAGATCTCTCCCACATGAAGAACGATTTCAAGTTCCAGGACATGCTCGTGAGCTCTCCCACGAGCGCGTTCGCATACGCCCTGGGAATGGGGATGGCCGCCCTCGCGAACTCCATCCCTGCGCTGGCGGTCCTGACGTTCCTCTCGGCGCTCTTCATAAGAGCGACCCTGGTCGGGGCGCTCACGGTCCTGTGCGTCTTCGCGCTGATGTTCGCGTTCTCCGTCGCGCTGGGCTTCATGCTCTCGACGTTCAGCACAGACATCCAGCAGAACCGCGCCTTCGTGAGCATCCTCACCATTATACTCGCCACCATCGCGCCGATCTACTATCCCATCACGTACATACCGGCGTCGATCAGGTTCCTGGCGTACTTCTCTCCAGCCACGTACGCGGCAGAGATAGCC
Organism: Nitrososphaerales archaeon; assembly: GCA_030039515.1. GTDB lineage: Archaea > Thermoproteota > Nitrososphaeria > Nitrososphaerales > Gagatemarchaeaceae > UBA183. The sequence goes on along the minus strand of JASHVT010000006.1, from coordinate 2,874 downwards.
CAGAACGCCATCGGTGACCTGCAGCTCACCGCTGTCAACCTCGCGGCCGACTGGGTTGTGCTCGTAGCGGTCTGTCTGGCGCTCTTCGCGGTCGCCGTCAAGAAGAGCCACTGGCGCGACCCCTGAGACGGGGACCTCCAGCGCGGAAGGACCGACTCTAGAATCTGACCCAGGTAGGGTGGTTCGATCTTCCGTTCACCCTGCGTATCCCTCTCTTCAGAACCGCGAGACTCCATGGCCTGCCACCGCTGCGCGAGCGCCGGGCGAGCTCCTCGTTTCACGAGAGTGTGAACGGAGGACGGAGCGAAGGCGTGAGCCCTAAATAGAATTCCGAGAGTCTCAGAGGCGATGGCGCCTTGCGCGAACTGTGGCAAGGACTTCCCTTCTGAATACATAAACTGCCCATTCTGTGGCTACACGAGGGCGATGGCGGCGTGGCGGCAGAACGCGCCCACGCCCGCACCAGACGCCGGAGACTCGCTCGACAGGGTGGACCGGGAGGTCGAAAGGAACGTGGGGAGGCTGAAGTGGACGCTTCCAACCATCGCGTTCGCGACCATCCTCGCCTGGGTTCCTGTGATAGGCGAGGTCTTGGCTGGCCTCTTAGGGCTCATAGGTTTCGTAGGGCTCCTCCTCGCCTGGCACGGACTAGGCGACTCGGCGCTGAAGAGGGCACAACGCTACGGCAGGACATTCTGGGCTCTTCTCTTCGTGTTCGTCGTCTCTTTCCTGATCCTCGTCTCATATCTGGCCGGGCTAGGGAGTCAACTCGCAACTCAAGTCGAAGGAGGGGCGTCCCCGGCATCCGCTGTCGTCGGCACGCTGCAGGGAATCCTCGTCATCCTCGTCGTGGTCTCCCTGATGAACTTCGCGGCGCAGTCATACATGGCCCTATCTCTCAGGAGCCTAGCGCAGGACCTGTCGGAGACTAGATTGCGCCTGGCGGGAGTACTCTACTTGGTGGCCTTGCCGGTCGCCTTTGCCGCCCTTGTTCTGGTCTGGGCGGACGTGTCGTCTCCACAGTTTCTGGCTGCCGTACGGTTCGCCATCAACGGGCAGGCATCCTTGACGACGAGCTCGATCCTGTTCACCGGGGGTTACTCGACTCTGGCAGGCGTCGCGGTCGTACTCGGAGTCGGCCTGTACTTCTCGGCTGCCTTTTTCAGCTTCATAGGAGCAAGGAGGTTCCTCGCTCGCCTAGGCGAGCCTGGCCAAGCGCAGCGCAACCCGACTCGTGTCTCTGTAGAGACGGATCACTCTTCGACCCGGAGTAGAGGGGTCAGCCTCTTTACGTTTCAGGTGCCCTCCAGTCTCACGTTCCCTGCAGTCCCTGCAGGTAGACCGACGGGGGTGACAGCCCTTGCAATCCTTCAGTTCGCAGGAGGAGTGGCCTCCGCCGGCCTTTCGCTGTTCTTCTGGGTGGTCACGTTCACTGGCTATGATATAGCGTTCGTCCTTGCCTTCCTCTTTTTGCTGGTCGGTATCATCGGGATTGGTTCCGGATGGGGACTGTGGTCGGGAGAGAAGTGGGCCTGGTCTCTCAGCGTCGCCCTCGTTGTCATGGGGCTGTTGGCCGACGTGGGTGGGATCATCCTGGGCAATCTAGTCTATGTCGCCGGCCTCGCGGTCGGAGTGGTGGTCTTGGGGTACTTGTTCAGGCCCCACGTGAAGGAGTACTTCACGTAGGAAGTCTCGACCTCTGATGACCGCCCTCTCGGCCTGCGTGATAGCATATCCGCGCCGGGTGGAGGTCATTCGCCATTCTGACCACTGCAAGCCCGAGGCGGCTGTAGTCGGAGAAGGCCCTGCATCACTCCTTGACTTCTCCCACATGAGATCCGTCGGCGCCTACATGGGGAAGACGCGCCCTGGCCGGGACTTTCGTCTCGTGATTTCGAACCCGGGTCGCCCGCGTGACAGGCGGGCATACTGGACCGCTCTACGGGGCTTGACCCTCTATACGACCAGGGCTAGAGCCGAACCCTTAGGGCAGTCGATTTAAGGTTGAAGCGCTCTCGCAGGTCTGCCCTACGAGACCGCCTGCATCGCAAGAGAAAGTCGCGTTCAGATTCTCGTCCAGAAGTCCCTGGAGTCGAGCGCCCGAGGAGGCTTCTTGTGATGCTCGCCGCACCTGCCGACGTGGCGAGCGAACTTCTTGGCGCTGATCAGCTTGCCGCACTTCGGGCAGACAGGCATGTGCGGTAGAGGGCGAGGCGCATAGTTACACCTTTCTCAGTCTGCTTCCCGTGGACTCACAGCACCCATTCCTCCCTTTCGACGTCTCTCTTACGGAAGCCGAGCTTGGAGACGCTGTACTCGTGGCCCCCGAACAAGACCGCCTGGTCTTCCTCTCGGCAGGTCGCGGCGACGATCCTTCCCAGGGAGTCCCCTTTCATTATCCCGCTGCCGCTGTCTCCTCCCACGGCTATCAGGTTGTTCTCCCTGAACACGAAAGGCAGGTAGTCCGTGGTGTTGTAGGAGTACAGCCCGGCCCACATCGCCTTCACCGTCGCCCCTTCGAAGGCAGGGAAGTACCCTGTCAGGACAGGCTTGATCCCCTTCTGGAAGTATTCCTGCTCGGCTCCATACGCGGACAGGTCGCGGTCTGGAGACTCGATGAAGGGCCGGCCCACCTCGTCTTCGCAGCCCACCCAGAAGGCCCCTTCCTCCGACACTGGCTTGAAGTGGACCCCCGCCTTGGGGAGGATGGTCATCGGGAGGAGGCCGAGCTTGTTGAACTCCTTGGTCCGCAGGAGATCGCCGAGCCCCTTTGAAGTCGAGGGGACGCTGAACAGCTGCCTCTTCTTCGCCTTGACGTGCCCGTCTATCCCGAGAGGCCCTAGGAGTTCGTTGCCCCACGCCCCGCAGGCTAGG
>JASHVT010000065.1 GCA_030039515.1 Nitrososphaerales archaeon | reverse complement strand
CTCGTTCCTCGGTTCTCTGACGTAAGGTCGAGGAAGGACGTCAACACTCGCTCCAGGTTCACTAGGAGCATCGAGCTGAACGCCCCGATAGTCAGCGCCAACATGGACACCGTCACCGAGTCCTCCATGGCCATCGCGATGGCGAGGGTGGGCGGCATAGGGGTAATCCATAGGTTCCTCTCCCTCCAAGACGAGGCGGCAGAGGTCGCCAAGGTGAAGCGGTCCGAGGGGGTCGTCATAGAGGATCCGGTCACCATGGAGGGCGGCGAGACCGTGGCCAGCGCCTGGGAGGCGATAAGGGAGCACGACATAGGCGGGATGGTGATAGTCGACAAGGACCGAAAGGTCACTGGGATAGTAACGAGGCGCGACATATCCCTGGAGGACGACCTTGACAAGAAGCTCGTGGAGGTCATGACACCCAGGCGCAAGCTCGTGACGGCACGCAAGGGAGTCACGCTCGAACAGGCAAAGAGGCTCTTGCGTGACAACAAGATAGAGAAGCTGCCGTTGCTGGACTCGCGAGGAAGGCTCGCCGGGCTCATCACGTCCAAGGACATCCTGAAGAGGCGTCTGTTCCCGTCTGCGACGAAGGACGCCAAAGGGCGGCTCAGGGTCGCTGCGGCGGTCGGCGTCAGGGGAGACTTCCTGGAGAGGTCGGAGATGCTCCTCGACGCGGGGGCGGACGCGCTGGTCGTGGACATAGCGCACGGGCACTCGGCCCACGCGATCGAGGCGGTCAGGGTGCTGAAGAAAGCCTTCCGCGACGTCGAAGTGGTCGCGGGCAACGTGGCGACATCGAAGGGCGCCGCCGACCTGGCAAGGGCCGGTGCAGACGCCGTCAAGGTCGGGGTCGGCTCCGGGAGCGTCTGCATCACGCGGGTGGTCAGCGGGTCGGGAGTGCCCCAGGTCACCGCGATACTCGACAGCTGTGGCGGGCTCAAAGGCCTCGACGTCCCTGTCATAGCAGACGGCGGCATCAGGAGCCCAGGCGACGTGACGAAGGCCCTTGCTGCTGGCGCTTCCACGGTGATGATCGGCAGCCTGTTCGCGGGGACCGAGGAGAGTCCTGGCCCCACGGTGCTGAGGGACGGGATACGATACAAGATGACGCGGGGCATGTCCTCCTTGGAGGCATCCGTCGACAGGATGAGGAGGGAGTCGAAGGGAAGCGAGAGCAGGCAAGACGAGCTAGTCGAGGCGGCAGTCGAGGAAGCCGTTCCCGAAGGAGTCGGCGGGCTGATACCCTACAAGGGGACCGTGGGGGAGGTGGTGGCCCAGCTTCTGGGGGGACTCAGGTCCGGGATGAGTTACGTCGGCGTCCGCAACGTCCGGGACCTCCACGCGAAGGCGGAGTTCATCAGGATCACGGATGCCGGGCAAAGGGAGAGCCTCCCGCACGACATCAAGAGGACGATGTGAGCTGGCAAACCTCTCGGTGGTGGGCCTCCAGTGGGGCGATGAAGGCAAGGGGAAGGTCGTGGACTACCTGGCCGACGGATTCGATGCCGTCGTCCGCTTCAACGGCGGGAGCAACGCCGGTCACACCGTAGTGATCGACGGACAGAGACACACGTTCCACCTAATCCCCTCCGGCGCCCTGAAGGGGAAGGAGCTCTTGGTAGGCGCAGGCGTCGCGGTGGACCCTGCAGTCATGGGCGAGGAGCTCTCCCTTCTGCCCGAAGGCGCCCGCGGGAAGCTCACCGTAGACGGGCGATGCCTGCTGGTCTCGCCCATGGACAAGGAGCTCGACTCCGCGCTGGAGGAGATGAGGGGACCATCGGCCATCGGGACTACGAGGCGCGGGATAGGGCCCGCGTATGCGATGAGAGCGCTGAGGCTGTCGCCCCGGGCTTCTGACCTCCTAGCCAGCTTCGACTTCTCCCCTATCGAGTCGTTCTACCGGCGTTTCGGGCTCGATCCGGGCGGCCTCGACAAGTGGGCGGAGGCCTCGAGGCAGCTGCTCGCCCCCATGATAGGAGACGTCGCCGCGAGGGTCGTGGACATCTGCGACTCCGGAGGGTCCGTCCTGTACGAGTCGTCGCAGGGGACGCTGCTCGACCTCGTGCACGGCTCCTATCCGTACGTGACCAGCACTCACACGGTCTCCAGTTACGCGCCTGCCGGGATAGGCCTCTCTCCTTCGTACTCGGGAGCCCCTCTCGGGGTAATGAAGTGCTATCTTACGCGCGTGGGGGGCGGACCCTTCCCGACTGAGGTCGCGGGGGAGCTCGGCGAGAGCCTCAGGTCCCTGGGGAAGGAGTACGGCGCCACGACCGGAAGGCCCCGCAGGGTGGGGTGGCTGGACCTGGTCTCACTGAAGTACTCCATGTCAATCAACGGGGTCAGAGAGGTCGCGCTCTCCAAGTTGGACGTCCTCTCCAAGGTCAAGGAGTTCAAGGTCTGCGTCGCATACAAGATCGGCGGCTCTGAGACCACAGACTTCGGCAGGGCGCTTCCCAGGCTCGGCGAAGCCGACGCCGTCTATGGGCCCACCTTCGCCTTCCGCGGCGCCGAGATCGCGGGTCGGATCCCGGAGCCGATGCGCGAGTTCATCGACTACCTGGAGTCTGAGCTGAAGGTGAGGGTCAGACTGGCGTCGTACGGCGAGGACCGCACCCAGACCATAGAGCTCTAGGCCCCGCGGACGAGGACGCTCAGGACCTGAATACCCAGCCTAGGTCAGGCGGCGCGGCTCTGCGCTCGACCCTCTCGTCCAGGGCGTGGGCGACTAAGGGCAGCGCAAGGGTGATGTCAGCGTAGAGGGTCGCCTTCTTCGCTCGCGGCGCGATCTTCCCCCAACTCACCGCTTCTTCCAGGGTGCACCCGGAGAGGCCGCCCCACTGGGGCGAGTCCGCGGTGATCTGTATGGCGTACTCATGCGGCGTCTCTTCGTTGCCGCCCTTCGCGAGCGACTTGATTATGGTCGAGAGCTGTATCGTGTCCTTGGGCACGCCTCCCCCGAGGTATACGACCCCAGTCTTCTTCGCCTTGTCGGCTATCTGCGCCAGCTCCTCCATGTCCTGGGTCTGGTCCAGCCTGACGAGCTTCCCCTTCTGCCTCTTCAGGAGGCTGAGGGCCACCCCGTAGCCGCTGTCGATGAGCCCGGGGGAGTAGATCGGCACCTTCCTCTCATATGCGGCCGCCACGATGCTGTCTATGCCTTTCTTGGAGAGGAACTCTCCGAAAAGGTAGAGGAATTCCCTCGTAGAGTACGTCTTCCTGTCATCCAGCGTAGCTGCGAACTTGTATATCGTGTTCTCGAGCTTCCTGTACTGCATCTCATCCGCGTACACGTCGTAGAACCTGTCTATCTTCATCCTCAGGAGCTCCTCGTCGTCCGCGAGCCACGTCCCCTGGTAGTAGTGGTAGCCCAGGGCCTCGAGTATGTCCTCGGAGATGTTGGCCCCAGTGCTGACGAGGACGTCGATGTACCTCTTCTCTATCAGCCATCTTATGATCTTCCACTGGCCGGTCGTGCTGAGCGAGCCAGTTATACCGAGGAAGACGGTCAGGTCCTTCTCCCTCGCCATCGAAGACCAGATGCTCGCCACCTCTCCGAGCTTCTTCCCCTGGAATCCCGTCTGCTCCATCTCCTCAAGCAAGGCCGAGATGCTCTTCTTTCCGACCTTGATCGTCCCTACAGGCCTGGACATGACCTCCTTCTTCGTGACCACGACTCGCGTCTCCGGATGTTCCGATTAAATTTCTTTCTATTTCACCGTGACCGACTTCGCCAGGTTCCTCGGGTAGTCAGGGTCGTTCTTCCTCGCGACCGCCATGTGGTACGCAAGAAGCTGCAAGGGGACGGCCTCGACGACGGGCGAATGCTTCGGCTGCACGGCCGGGATTTTGACGAAGTGGGCGTAGACATCGTCACGGACGTCGGATATCCCGATGACGTCCGCCCCCCTCGCCTTGAGTTCCTCGGCGTTCGAGAGCGTGTCGTCGTGGTTCGGTCCGCTCGGGTTGACGACTATCACAGGCGTCCCTCTCTCTATCAGGGCGAGCGTGCCGTGCTTCAGCTCGCTCGCGGGCATCCCCTCTGCGTGGATGTAGGACAGCTCCTTGAGCTTGAGCGCGCCTTCTAGGGCGACCGCGCTCTCGTATCCCCTGGCCACGAAGTAAAAGTCAGGCCTGTCCTTGTACTTCCTCACGATGTCGACTATCTCCTTCTCGGTCCCCAGCGCCTCTTTCACCGCGCCCGAGAGCTGCCTGAGCCCGTCGTTTCTCTTCCTTCCCAGGACCGCGTCGACGACCGCGTTCAGGACGACGACCTGGGCCGTGAAGCTCTTGGTCGCGGCGACGCCGACCTCGGGCCCGCAGTTGAGAAGCAAGACCTCGTCGCTCTCCCTTGCGAGGGTCGAGCCCGCGGCGTTGACCATGGAGAGGACCTTCGCGCCGCTCTTCTTCGCGACCTTTACCGCTTCGATCACGTCCGCAGTCTCTCCGCTCTGTGAGAGCGCGACGACCACCGAGCCCTTCCCCAGGAAGGCAGACTGCTCCTTGAGCTCGCCCGACACGACCACGTCGCACCTGAGGCCGGCCTCCTTGTTGAGCCGGAACTTCATCAGGAGGCCTGCGTGGTAGCTCGTCCCTGAAGCCGTGATGAACAGGGACTTCGCGGTCTTGATCGCCTTCGCGAAGTTCGCCAGCTTCTGCCTGTCCTGGACCGAGGCGCTCAACACCGTCTGAGGCTGTTCGTTGATCTCCTTCAGCGTGTAGTGGGCATAGTCGCTCTTCGAGAGGTCCGACAGCTCCCAGGCCACCTGGTTCGGCTTGCGCTTCACCTCCTTCCCCGAAGGCCCTATGATGGTGACGCCCTCTCTCGTTATCTTCGCGACCTCGAAGTTGTCGAGGAAGATGGTCCTGTCTGTCTGCGCGATGAAGGCAAGCACGTCGCTCGCTATGAACATCTTGCCGTCCCCGACTCCCACTATGAGCGGTGCGTCCTTCCTTGCGCCCACAAGCACGCCGGGGTCGTTTTGGAACATGACCGCGATCGCATATTGGCCCTTGAGCTTCCTCGTGGCGGCCCTGGTCGCGCCGAGCGGGTCGCCGTGCCTCTTGTATTCGTCTTCGATGATGTGCGCTATCA
>JASHVT010000064.1 GCA_030039515.1 Nitrososphaerales archaeon | reverse complement strand
CGTCTTGGCTGGCAAGTCGGGAACGCTCGACCTTGAAATCGGAGGGATCGGGCGGCTCTCGAACCCCCTCCGCTAGAGGCAAAGCGCCTGCCTTCGTGGACCCGCCAATTCATAAAAGCCGGGCGAGCGCGGGCTGCACGCAGATGGGCGCCAGAAGCGGCAAGGAGTTCCTGCAAAGGCTCGACGGCACCCCGAGGGAGCTCTGGTACGGTGACAAGAAGTTGACGGGCTCTGTCTCCGTCCATCCGGCCTTCGCCGGGATCGCCCGTTCGATGGCCGCGCTCTACGACATGCAGGCGAGCCCCGAGCTCGCAGACGTAATGACGTACCAGTCACAGTCAGGCGAGAGAGTGGGGATGAGCTTCCTCCAGCCCCACACGAGGGAGGACCTCGGCAGGCGCCGCAGGATGATGAAGACCTGGGCCGACTATTCGGGCGGGATGCTTGGGAGGACCGCGGACTATCTCAACAGCGCGGTCATGGCCATGGCATCTGCCAAGGAGTTCTTCGGGAAGGAAGGGAATGACTACGCCGGTAACATCCAGAAGTATTACGAGCACGTGAGGGACAGCGACCTCCTTCTCACCCATACCCTGATCAACCCCCAGGTCAACAGGGCGGTCGGGCCCTCAAAGCAACAGGACCCGTTCATCGCCGCGCGCATCGTCGAGAAGACGTCGGAGGGCGTGGTCATCAGGGGGGCGAGGATGCTCGCTACCCTGCCGATCGCGGACGAGATACTCGTCTTCCCGAGTACCGTCATCAGGTCGGGGCAGGACGACATGCCCTATTCGATAGCCTTCGCCCTCCCTGTCAGCGCGAAGGGCCTGAAGTTCATCTGCAGGGAGTCCTTCACGTCGGCCTCCGCATACGACCACCCGCTCGCCTCGAGGTTCGACGAGCAGGACGCGGTCGTGGTCTTCGACGACGTCCTGGTCCCTTGGGAGCGCGTCTTCCTCCTCGAGGACCCAGACAAGGCGAACAAGGTGAACGAGGCGACGGACGCGATAGTGTTCATGGCGCACCAGGCGACTGTCAGGGAGCTAGCGAAGGCCGAGTTCGTCGCCGGGCTCGCCGCCCTTGTGGCCGAGACGATAGGCGCGGACCAGTTCCCCAACGTCCAGGAGAAGGTCACCGACCTCCTGCTCATCGCGGAGTCAATGAGGGCCTTCATCGACTCGAGCGAGGCGGGCGCCAAGACGAACAAGTGGGGGCTGACGACGCCGGACTACGTGCCGATCAACTCGGCGCGCAACCTGTGGCCGAAGCTCGCCCCGACCATGGCGGTGGTCCTGAAACAGATAGGCGCGAGCGGCCTGATGGCCATACCTCCCGAGGAGGCCCTCGGGTCAGTGGCGAGGCCTGACCTAGACAGGTACTATCAGTCCAAGCTGTCCGCTGCGGAGGAGAGGATCCACCTGTTCAAGCTGGCCTGGGACGTCGCGGGGAGCTCGTTCGGCGGGAGGCAGGACCTGTACGAGAGGTTCTTCTTCGGAGACCCCGTCAGGATGGCGAGTGCGTACTACGCGTGGTACAACAAAGAGCCATACAAGCAGAGGGTCAAGGAAATGCTCGGTAGAAGAGAATGAAGGAGGCCGCGGGCGGCAAGCCCGACGTCATAAAGGCGGGGCACCTAGAGATCCTCGTCAAGGACCTGGAGAGGGCGAGGAGGTTCTACGTCGACACACTAGGGTTCATAGTGACCGAGTCCACACCTTCGAGCCTATACCTCAGGGGCCTCGAGGAGAGGTACCACCACAGCCTCGTCATCTCGAAGTCCGACTCCTCTGGGGTCGGGCACATATCCTTCAAGGTGAGGGATGCAGAGAGCCTCAAGTCGGTCGAGAAGCTCGTCAAGGGCCGCGGCGGATACGCCAAGCGCGTGGAAAACAAGGAGAAGGGGCAAGGACCAGCCCTGATGACGAGGGACCCTTTCGGCTTCCCAGTCGAGTTCTACTCGGAGATGGACAGGGCGGACTGGATGCTCCAGAAGTACGACAGATACAGAGGAGCCAAGGTCATGCGCCTCGACCACTTCAACATAATGCTACCTGACGCGGCGGCCGCATACGAGTGGTACACCAAGGAGCTCGGGTTCGTGTGCACGGAGGCCACTGAGACGGAGGGCGCACGTCCTGCGCTGTGGGCCGCTTGGCTCAGAAGGAAGCACACATGCCATGACATAGCCCTGACGACGGGGAAGGGCCCGCGGGTGCACCATGCCGGCTTCACCGTGGCCGACAGGTCGTCGATAATGGACTGCGCTGACCTACTCGCCTCGTCAGGATATCTGGACAGGATGGAGCGCGGCCCGGGGAGGCATGGCGTCTCCAACGCCTTCTTCCTCTACCTCAGGGACCCCGAGGGGAACAGGATCGAGCTCTACACGGGCGACTATCTCAGCGCGGACCCCGACTGGGTCCCGATCAAGTGGAAGCTGAACGACCCTCAGCGGCAGACGTTCTGGGGAGCCCCCACCCCCGCAAGCTGGTTCAACGAGGCTATGCTGGTGCGTTCTCCGGAGACTGGGAAGCAGGAGAAGCTGACCGAGCCGAAGATCGTGGACAGGCCGGACTATCTCCTGTCCGCGCGGTGACGGCTACCAGACGATGTCTGAAGGCGGCGCGGGGAACTCCTGCGCCTCGGTGGTGGTATACTGCTGGGAATAATAGACGAGAGGCTTCTTGGAGCTAAGGACGCGCGAGGAGACCACTTCGCCGACCAATAGAGTGTGGTCCCCCCCGTCGAACGTCCTCCAGGTCCTGCACTCGATGGCCACCCTCACCCCATCGATTATCGGGCACCCTGTCGACCCCTTCTTGAATCCCAGCCCGTCGAACCTGTCTTTCATCTGGATCCGTCCCGCGAACCTGTCTGAGACCGACTTCTGATCGTCGGCGAGGAAGTTGACGGCGAAGCTCTTGGTCTCGGAGATCACGCCGTGGAGGGCTGACCCCTTGGCGATGGAGACCAGGACCAGCGGCGGGTTCAGCGACACGCTCGTGAAGGAGCTCACGGTCAGGCCCTTGGGCCCGTCCTCGGCGTCGAAGGTGACCACTGTGACCCCCTGCGGGTAGACCCTCATCGCCTGTTTCAGGCCCGCCTGGACGGGGTCTTCCGCGCGCGTGGAAGTCGACATCGATGGAATGGGCTCCCCTTGTTGTTTAAAGGATTGCCAAGAGCAGGTGGAGCCGACATTGCCAAGGGTTTTCAGGATGAGACACAGGGTGAGGCTGTCCGAGACGGACGCGCTGGGGGTGGTCTACTACGGCCAATATCTCACCTACTTCGACTTGTCGAGGCTCGAGCTCCTAAGAAGAATGGGAATCACCCTCTCGTTGCTGACCAGAAGGGGCCTGGGCTTCGTCGCGGCCGAGGCGTCTTGCAGGTATCACTCGTCGGGGAGGTTCGACGAATTGCTCACGCTGGACGTCAGCGTCGCTAAGCTGGGCGTCTCCAGCGTTACATACTCTCACAAGATCAGGAGAGGTCGCGTCCTCGTGGCGGAGGGGAGGGTGACCGACGTCATGGTGGACGCTAGACGGGAGCCGGTTGAGATCCCGGCGGAATTCAGGAAGAAGCTATCCACGTTCGCCTGAGACGGCTGGCCGTCTTTTTGGGTGAGAGGAATGGCGAGGCGAAGGTGCGGTTGCGAATATGCTACGACCGAGGGCCGCAGGACTAGGCATGGACGCCACAGGCTTCCTTCTCACAGAGCGGCTATGGATATATTGCCGAAGGTGTTGCCCCCGTCGAGGGTTCCAAAATGGACAGGGTGGTCCTCTTCAAAGAGGCGATCGGAGGCGACAAGTTCCTCCTCGGAGGGAAGGGGTACGGCCTCGTGGAGATGGACAGTCAGGGCTTGCCGGTCCCCCCTGGATTCATAATCACGACGGAAGCGTGCAAGTCATACTACGCGTCGGGCGGGAAGGTACCCACCGGTCTGTTCGAACAGGTCAGGTCCAAGGTAGCTCAGCTCGAGGCGACGACAGGCAAGAAGTTCGGAGGCGAGAGGCCCCTCTTGTTCTCGGTGAGGTCAGGCGCTCCCTTCTCGATGCCCGGCATGATGGATACGGTCTTGAACCTTGGCTTGAACGACGCGACGACCGAGAGGCTCGCCGGCATCACCGAGAACGAGAGGTTCGCGTATGACTCCTACAGGCGGCTCCTGCAGATGTTCGGGAAGATAGCGATGGGGGCGGAGGCAGAGAGCTTCGAGAAGGTCCTGGAGGAGAGGAGGAGGGCCGCCGGAGCGAGGATGGACATCGAGCTGCCGCCGCAGGACCTCAAGGGCGTGGTCGCGCAGTTCAAGGAACTGATCAAAAGGGACACCGGAGAGGACTTCCCGCAGGACCCCCAGGTCCAGCTCGAGATGGCCATCGAGGCCGTGTTCAGGTCTTGGAACAACGAGCGGGCGAAGGAATACAGGAGGTTCTATGGGATCAGCGAGGGCCTAGGGACCGCCGTGACGATACAGTCGATGGTCTTCGGGAACGCAGGCGCGACCTCGGGGTCCGGCGTAGGCTTCACGAGGAACCCGTCGACCGGGGAGAGGAAGCTGTTCGGGGAGTACCTCGCCAACTCGCAGGGTGAGGACGTCGTAGCAGGAGTCCGCACACCCCAGACGATAGAGACTATGGATGCCCCGCTCAGGCGGGAGCTCGAGGCGGCCGCCACGAAGCTGGAGGGCAACTTCAGGGACATGCAGGACTTCGAGTTCACCGTGGAACAAGGGAGGTTCTACATCCTGCAGACAAGGAACGGCAAGAGGACCGCGCAGGCGGCTGTGAAGGTCGCTATGGACATGGCGGCGGAGGGGATGATCGAGCCCGAGGAGGCTGTGATGCGCGTGGAGCCCGGGATGCTCGAGTCCCTGCTCCACAGGAGGCTCGACCCAGGAGCCAGGGACCGGCCGGTCGCGAAGGGACTAGACGCGTCGCCGGGGGCAGCCTCAGGGAAGGTGGTCTTCGAGACGGAGGAAGCAGCGAGGGTAGGCTCCTCCGAGAAGGTCATCCTCGTCCGGCCCGAGACGACCCCGGAGGACATCAAGGGCATGATCGCCGCGCAGGGCGTGCTCACCGTGAGGGGCGGGATGACCAGCCACGCCGCCGTGGTCGCCAGGGGGATGGGTAAGCCGGCCATCGTCGGCTGCGGGGAGATCGAAGTCTCGGAGGACATGCAGTACTTCAGGACCAGGAGCGGCCACGTCGTCTCCAAGGGCGAAGTGATCACGATAGACGGGACCACGGGCTCGGTGTACAAGGGAGAGGTCAGGATGGTGGAACCTGAGCCATCGACGGAACTGACGAAGCTCCTCGAAGTGGCAGACGGACTGAGGCGCCTGGGAGTCTGGGCGAACGCCGACACGCCCGAGGCGGCGCGCAAGGCGAGGGAGTTCGGTGCGGAGGGCGTGGGGCTCTGCAGGACAGAGAGGATGTTCAACGCACCGAACAGGCTTCCCATAGTCAGGGAGATGATCATGAGCAGGAGCGAGGAGGAAAGGAAGAACCAGCTCTTCAGGCTCTTCCCGTTCCAGGTAGAGGACTTCAAGGGGATCTTCGCAGCGATGGCCGGGAGGCCGGTGGTCGTCAGGCTGCTCGACCTCCCGCTCCACGAGTTCCTCCCGCCCATCGAAGAGCTCACCGTGAAGATCCAGGAGCTGAAGGACAAGAGGGCCCCCGAGGACGAGATAGAGGAGAACGAAAACGTGCTCGCGAGAGTGAGGCAGCTCGCAGAGCACAACCCGATGATAGGTCACAGGGGGTGCAGGCTCGCCGTCACCTTCCCCGAGATCTACAGGATGCAGACCAAGGCGATACTCAGGGCGGCGCTCGAGGTAGAGAAGGACAGCAGCCAAGCGCCAAGGGTGAAGATCATGATCCCCCTCATAGCGATGGCCGGAGAGCTCAGCCTCCTGAGGAGGCTCGTCGAGGGGTCGGCGGAGGAGGTCTTCAAGGAGAGCGGCAGGAGGATAGACTACCAGATCGGGACGATGATCGAGACGCCCAGGGCGGCATTGACGGCGGGAGACGTCGCCAACTGCTCCGACTTCTTCTCCTTCGGGACGAACGACCTGACCCAGACGACCTTCGGCTTCAGCAGGGACGACGTCGAAGCGAAGTTCATCCCAAGGTACCTGGAGCTAGGCCTCATGGAGAAGAGCCCGTTCGACTCCATCGACCGACAAGGGGTCGGGAGGCTTGTGAAGATGGCGGTGGACGAGGGGCGGAAGACGAACCCGAAGCTCGAGATAGGTATCTGCGGAGAGCATGGTGGAGACCCGAAGAGCATAGCGTTCTTCAACGAGGCAGGCCTCGACTAC
>JASHVT010000063.1 GCA_030039515.1 Nitrososphaerales archaeon | reverse complement strand
AGAAAGGCGGGGCTTGGCCTGCCCGATGCGGCTTTCGCAGCGCCGAACGTGGTCAGACGGCATGGGGACATGCCCGATTCCCGTGTGACCGTCGAGCCAGGGATTGTGGGTGGCGAGCTTCCTCCCCATCTCAGGGGGATAATGCCGAAGGAGGCCGACGTTGACGCGATCGCAAGAAAGCTCAAGGAGGCCGATGCAGACCTGTTGGTCAATCTCATTTCTTCCGGCTCGGACGCCGCCACCGAGGCCTATGCCCGCGCCGCACGAGCGGCTCACTGCGGATTCGTGAACTGCACGCCGTCGCTCGTCAACTCCAAGAGCGCGATCGTCTCGCTCTTCCGTAAGGCAGGGCTGCCGCTCGTGGGTGACGATCTGATGAGCCAGTTCGGCGGCACAGCCTTCCACAAAGGGCTGCTCGAACTCATGGTCAACCGAGGGGTGAAAGTCTCCAAGAGCTACCAGCTGGACGTGGGCGGAGGGTCTGAGACGTTGAACACGATCGACGAGACGATAAGGATGGCAAAGCGCGCCGTGAAGACCGCGACGGTCGCCTCCGAGGTCCCATACAAGTTCGAGACCGTGGCAGGGACGACTGACTACGTCGACTACATGGGCAACGACAGGACAAGCTACTTCTGGTTCCAGGGGAGCGGCTTCATGGACTCGGGGATCTCGGTCGACATCTATCTGAGGTCGTCCGACGGCGCGAACGCAGGGAACATCCTTCTGGATGTAGTCAGGGCAACCTATGCTTGCGCGAAGGAGGGCGAGTTGGAGAAGACGAGAGCGATAAGCGCCTACGGCTTCAAGTCCCCGCCGAAGCCCCTTCCATTGAACAAGGCCTATTCTGACTTCGTTTCGACCTTTGTTCGGTGAGCGCGTCTAGAATCAAGTAGGGCTTCAACACTTAATTGGATGGCACGGGTCTGTATAGGTTGGGCCCGGGTACCTCTCAAAGGAGGTCCCGTCCACGTCCCTAGCTTGGTAAGACGGAGCTTGAAGACCCCGAGCCCAACAGCAAGAACAGAGTGCCTGCCCTGCACCTTCCCATCCTCATTAGCACCAGGCCCGCGGTGCACACAAGAGGGGCAGGGACGACGTTAGGAACGACAAAAACGGCCAATGCAAGCAGCAAGGGCTTCACGGAGGTCGGGGACAGCCTTCCTGGCCCAACTAGACTCAATCTTCGCTCTTATGGCGAGTTTCAGCCCATAAGTATTGTTACCAAATTGACGGCAATCGCCATTAAGGATTGTTACCAAAGACGTGGCTGACCTTATGCTCGAGCGCGGCCGTAACAGAATCTGCTGTCTTCACTTCTTCGGAGTGAGCAGGAACTCGCAGACTTTGTCGCCCTTGAGGGTGCACCTCACCTCCTCCGCGGAGAGCTCTTGGCCTGTGGTCGCGAGCCTGCTTCCCACGATGTATCCCCTGAAGAAGTGACAGCCCGTCCTGGAACTCGACTTCTCGGAGCACTCGAAGCAGTCGTAGATGATTATGGTAGAGGAGTCGGCCTGAGGGGCCTCTCCGACCGCTACCCTCCCCCAGCCCTGCGCGGAGATGTCGTTCCTAAGATATCCGATTATCTCGTTGACCTTCTCGCGGCCAAGCATCTTGACGAAGTCCTCCCCGTTGGCCTTGCCTATCGCGAACCCCTCCTCGTAGAGTAAGAAGTCTCCGCCGCTCCCCAGCAGGTTGTGGGTCCTGTCGAGCATCCGGGCAAGGGCTATTCTTCTGAATAGCATCGTGCCCTCTCCGTTCGCTTCGAGCCCCGTGTGGAAGGCATCGACAAGCATCCCGTCCCTTCCCTCTATCACCTCGCACGCGAGCGCGGCCTTCGAGGACATGACCAGGCCCTGGAGCTTCTCGGGGGTCTCCTCGGTCGAAAGAGCCTCGGAGAAGGCGCTGAAGATGGCTGTGCCATCGCGCATCGTGTAGGTGTCCGTCCCGATGAGGTTCACCCTCGAGCCGAGGAGGCTCAGGATCAGGCCGAGCGACCCAGGCTCGTCAGACATCTTCACGACGATCTGGAACAGCTTCTTCCCAGGAGCAAAGTAGTAAGGGAAGACCCTTCTCGCTACGTGGTCCAAACGGCCATCCCTTGCGCCACTCTTGCGCCCAATTCTCTCAGGATTCTCCCCGAGCAAGACGCGGCTTCCGTGGCTTAAAAGCACGACGGCGTTCCCAAGGGCTCACAGGCACAGGCCGCCGAAGCGGCGGCTTTCAAGCAAGAATCCGACAAACGTCTTATTACCGAATCTCTCCAGAAGAGCTCCCGGTCAAAGTGGAATCGACGATCCTCTCCCGCGGCGAGTCGGGGAGGCATCACGAGCTTGTGGACATGGTCTGCGCCTACATCAAGGCAGACCCGGCGAGAAAGGTGACGCTCGCTGACCTCGGGGCAAGGTTCGGCGTCAGTCCGTTCTATCTGCAGAAGACCTTCGTCGAAGTGATGGGCATCTCTCCCAGGAGGTATCTGGAGGAGTGCCGCGTGACCGTCTTCAAGCTCAGACTGTCGAGGGGAGAGCCGGTTCTCGTTGCACTGCGCGGAGCTGGGTATGCCTCCCACAGCTGGGCGTACAAGGACTCGCGCGTCAAGCTCGGGATGACGCCGGCAGACTACAAGGCCGGGGGGAGGGGCGCGCTCATAATGTATGCGACAGGGGACTCGACGCTGGGGAGGATGCTGGTCGCGACGACCGAGTACGGCATATGTGCCGTGGACGTCGGAGACGATGACGATGAGCTGGTAGCGGCACTCGGGCGAGAATATCCGAACGCAAAGCTTGCGAAGTCAAGGAGGGCAGCGCTCCTCCTGGAGGGCGTCAACAGGCACCTACGGGGCCAGAGCGTAAGGCTCCCCGTCGACATCAACGGGACAGACTTCCAGTTGAGGGTGTGGATGGCCCTTCAATTGATCCCCTTGGGCGAGACCAGAACCTACAGCGAAGTCGCCGAGATGATTGGAGAGCCGCGCGCCGTGAGGGCTGTCGCGAACGCCTGCGGCTCGAACCCGGTCCCTCTGATAATACCCTGTCACCGCGTCATAAGGAAGGACGGGACCCTCGGTGGATATGGGCTCGGAGTCCACAGAAAGAGCGCCCTGCTGGCCAAAGAGACCAGACCTGAGAAGGCGTGAGCCAGCCGCGTCCTTTGGACCGGCGGCCAGCTTATGCCGCTTATGCCCGTGCTACCCGCCAACCAGGGTGAGCTCCGCCGTGTGTGGCCGGAAGCTCTCGGGAAACGGAATAGCGTCGGCGCTGTGCACGCAGAACTGCGGTGACGGGCCGAGGACCATCTGCCTCCGCCACAGGTCGGTGCCGTTCGTCCCGACGACCTTCGCGACCTCTTCGTAGTAGGACTGATACGTCGGACCAATCCTCTTCTCGATCCACGTAGCGAACCTAGCCTGACGGAGGCCCAAGTCTCCGCTGACAGCCTTGAATACCCCTCCGGCGCCTTTCAAGAATGCGCCAGCCACCGTGTCGTGGGCCCCGCGGACATCGCCAGACACCGCTGCGTCGTTGAGGACGCCGAGCCCGGCGAAGTCTTCAACCGTGTACCAGTCCTCGTAGACGGCATCCTGCCCGGCCACCCAAGGGAGACCGTTTGTCCTGAAGCTCAGGGCTTCGATGAAGCCTCGTGGCCTGGTCGCGTTGAGTGCCCCATGAAATGAGGCGAGCTTGGCCTCGAACTCGGATGCAGGCGTTCCGGGCTTGGGCCAGTGCCAAAAGACGTACGCTATTCTAGGACTCATGACGTGTAGCTCAGGAGCGAGTCTCTATTCAATCTGTCTTGCTTCGTTCTCTCGCGCCCCGTGCCCGGAATCCGAACGTCTGCAGGGAGGATGAAATTCGACGGCGACGGTCGGACTCGAACCGACGACCAATCCCCGACTCGCTCTATAGGTGTCTGCTAGCGGGCTAACAGCCTACTGCTCTACCACGCTGAGCTACGTCGCCGCGATTGGCCGAGCGATTTCAATCAGATTAAAACGATTTCGCAGTCGCCGCGGTTTTCACGGCGTTTGCATGGTTTCCTAGCTTAAATCAGGCGGCATGTCCGACTGGCGTCCTTGAAGCTCTCCGAGGCGGACGAAGCCAAGCGGGAGGTCGAGGCGACGATCATCGGGTTCTATGACGCAGGCAAGAACAAGGAGCTCTCGGAGCTGGCAGGCTTCCACCTGCGTGAGTACTTCACGAAGTTCGACGACGGCCCCCCGTACTCGAGGCAGAACTCAGAGACCGCCTTCGTACATGAGCAGGCCGCCTTCGCGAACATCTCAGACTACTCCTATTCGCTGGACGACCTAAGGATCGACGTCCTTGGAGACGTGGCGATAGCTACATTCTACCTGGCTTACCAGGGGATGTTCGTCAACGACTACTCCTTCGAGGGCTCGCCCGTCAGCGGGAAGGCGAGGGTGACGATGGTCCTCGCGCGGACGCCCAAGGGCTGGAGGATCGCGCATGAGCACCTCAGCAGACCTCCTGACTGGTCCGAAGGCAAGATGTCTGGAAGGTGACCCGGCCTCAAACGAGCAGCTTCGAGGGGTGGGTCCACCAGTGATAGAGGACCACGGTTACCACGGCCACCCTGGCGTATATCGTGAACCCCATGAGTATGGAAGTGACGGGTATGGTGAACGCTCCCCCCTGGAATATGAACAGGACCTGCATGCCATGGAATCCTAGCTGCCCCTCGACCCAGGGTACGAGCGCACGATGAAACCCGAACAGCAGGTCCCCCACGAAGAAGTACCCCACGTCGTTCATCAGAGAGACCAGAAGCCCCAGACTGACAGCTAGCTGCCAGTCCTTGAGCCCTTGGAACACGATGAGGACGCCGAACGGGGCCATATACGTCAGGATCAGCCATATGTGATACGCCGGCGCGGTTGTCCCGTACAGGTCCACCCAGTTGATTAGAATCAGTCCGTAGAAAGCGGAGAAGAATATCAGCTTCAGCAGGGTCAGCTGCCGCGGGTCCGTCGGCCTCAGTCCGGACACGATGGTCTCTATCCCGTTGAGAAAGACGATGACTCCCAGGAGCGGCACCAGGGTCAGGGCCGCGATGCCTGGGACGAGCAGCGCACCTACCGCGAGCGAAACCGTCAGAGCTCCTATGACCAGCGCCGAGCCCCTCAGCCATCTGGGCTGGCCGGACCTCATGGAGTGGGCCACCCGCCCGATGCCCTGTATCGCCAGGGCGATGGAGAACAGGTATACGAGGGTCGCAAAGCTCAGCCCCGGGAGAAATATCACGACCAAGAGCACGGCAGCGATGACCACCCCGCCCCCCAAGAGCCCCAGAGCCTCCAGCTTCGCCAGGCCCCTCCTGATGCCTCCGTTCGCCATCATCCTCCCGGCGCTGAACATGAGGGCGACGGCCACGAGCACCACCAGCTCGCTCGTCTGATAGTCCAGGTTCGCCAGCACGAATATCGAGATGACAACCGAGGACAGTCCCAGGACCACCTCGAGCAGTCTGAGCCATACGGGCAGGGCCGGTCCGGACGGAGTCGATACCAATCGCGAGACCGGCGCCGCGACGCCCGCCGGTTAACTAAAGTTAGCGTGGGCCCGGAGCGATTTGAACGCTCGACCGACCGGTCTCTCATCGTGGAGTATGAGCCGGTCGCTCTAACCTAACTGAGCTACGGGCCCCCGTTTCAGTCGCTCGCAGGCTGACGGCTTAAAGGATGACGGCAACGCTAATTAGCCCCTTCGCGGACACAAGGCGCAGAAACAGTGAGCAAGGACCAAGACGAAGGGTTCCAGGACATCCTCGCCGAACTGGACCGCGAAGAAGCTCGCGTCAAGATACGGATGGAGATGCGTCGCTTCGGAAAGCCGACCACAGTCATAGAAGGGATCAAGATGAGCGAGAAGGACATGCACGACCTGAGCTCGAAGATGAAGCGCTCCCTTGCCACGGGCGGGACCGTCAAGGACGGGATCCTCATCCTCCAGGGCGACCACAGGGACGCCGCGGCGAAGATGCTGAAAGAGCGCGGGTTCTCGGACAGCTCGATAGAAGTGATCTAGCGGAGTCTTCGGCCGCGCCGTCAGAGCCTTGAAGGCTGTCCAAACTTATAAAAGGTGTGACGGGGCGCCGATTGAAAGGTCAGGGTCGTAGTGTCGAAACCGATCACAACCTTCGAGGATTTCGTTCTCCGAATCATCAAGATCGTCTTCTGGGTGCTGCTCCTGATGGTCGTGATCGTCGTCCCGGCCTACTACCTTCTCGACGCGATCTTCCACTTTCCTGTGGACGTCTTCGCCCTCGCGACCGTGAACCCGTCGGGGTTCCTCGCGTTCCAGGAGAGCCTGCTCGCCGCCGAGCCCTTCCACACGCTCTTCATGCTCACGGTCTTCCCGGGGTTCACCTTCGTGGCGATCTATGGGACGATATTCATGGGTTGGGTCGAGAGGAAGCTGACGGCCAAGGTCCAGCTCAGGACGGGTCCGATGTACGCGGGGAGGTTCGAGGGCATCCTCCAGAACTTCGCGGACTTCTTCAAGCTCGTCTTCAAGGAGATCGTGATACCCAACGGCGTCGACAAGGCGACCTTCGTCGCGATCCCCTTCGCGCTCATGGGAGTGGCCGGGGCCCTGGTAGCCCTCGTCCCGCTCTCCCCGACGATCTACATCGCAAACCCCTCGGTCGGCGTGATCCTCGTCTTCGCCATCCTCGGCTTCACGCCGCTGATCACCCTCCTCGCGGGGTGGGCGAGCAACAGCAAGTACCCGTTCCTCGGCGGCCTCAGGGCCCTGCACCAGCTAGTCGCCTACGAGATACCCCTGGTCCTCTCGCTCGTCGGAGCCGTCATCCTGTCCGGGACGCTGAACCTTATGGACGT
>JASHVT010000062.1 GCA_030039515.1 Nitrososphaerales archaeon | reverse complement strand
GGTCTGACTCGGATTCCAGTATCCTACGAGCCCGATAGGAGAGCGGCGACTTCCTTCCTTAGTGAGGGCCTCAGCCTCTCGAGCCTCGCCTCGAACGTGTTGTCGAACCTCACAGATCCGTCGGCGCTGGTGAGGATGACTCCCCCGGAGGTCTGTATCCCCTCGGGGTCAAGGGTGATCGTTCTCCCTCCGAGCCTGCCCAGGGCCGAGCTCGCCGACTTCCTGTCGTTGTCGGAGCAGAGCAGCCTGGCCGTCGTCCCTATGACGTCGGCTCCCTCCTCTATCAGTCGTGAGAGGGCCTTCTCTTGGGCGGCACCCGAGATCTCCGAGACGCGCTTCATCGCCGCCTCGAAGACGTCCGTGACGGCCGACTCCAGCGACCTGAGCTGTGCGTTCCTGACATCTAGTTCCGCCGAGCCGATCACCTGCCTCCGGATGGACTCCGCCTGCTTCACGCCCATCTCCAGAGTCTTGGAAGCGGCCTCCCCTGCCTCCCTCTTAGCGGACTCGAGCTTGGCAGCGGCTTGAGCCCGGCCGTCCTGCAGGTCTGCCAGGACCTCCGATTCGAACTCGGTCGCGACCTTCTCCAGCGTGTCTGTGGCAGCTTTGCTCGTGTCGTCAGACCCCCAAGATCGCCCGGAGCATCGCCCGATACTCCACTTTCTCCTTCTTGCTCCCCGGGCCTGGAACTTCGTAGATCAACGGTATCGGCTTCTTAGACCTAAGTGACGTGAGGTTGTCTCTGATCGGCTTCGCCACTTCGTCGCTTACCATCACCAGCCCGACCTGCGAGTCGCGCGACAGCGCCTCTATCTTGTTCAACGCCTCCACAGGCGTCGCGACGTATTCGCCGCTGACTCCGGCCAGGACGAACCCGGTGACGAAGGCCTTGCCGCCTACGGCTACGACCTTCATGCGCGTTCTCCCAGAAGGGCCGCCACCACCAGTTCCACCGCCTCGCTCTTGCGCTTCGAAATCGCGGCCTCGAACTTCCTCAGCGCAGCTTCGCCATCTCTCTTGATCGACTCCGCCTCGCCCTCCGCCTCAGCCCTCGCCTTCGACATCCGCTCGGAGGTTATCTGTTGCGCTCTCGACAGGGCTTCAGACTTCGCGTTCTCCGACCAGTCCTCGGCGTCCTTGAGCAGTTTCTTCTTTGCCTCCGACGCGTCGGTCTTCGCGGATTCGAGCGCGGACTCGAACTCGACCAGCGATTTTACGACATCCTCTATGGTGGAGCTCATGGAGCGCTTTTTCCGCCGCGGCCGTTTTATGTAATTAAACGTTAGCGGCCGCGGCTCTGGTAAGTTGACGATTGACGACTCAGACTCTTGTCAGCGTTGACTCGCGGCTATGAGCTTCCCAATTCTGGTATGTGTACATCCACTACACCGCGAGGGTGGCGCAGACTTCTGCTGTTGGATTGAGACTGGTCGCTGTCCCGGCCTCGCCCAGCACAGTAAGCGTTAGATTGCCTGTCGCCGCACCCAATATTGCCGCTTCCACACAGAGCGTGTTTTCCACGTAACCCAAGCCATAGGTCGTTACATCCATCTGATATTCGCCTGAACCGCTTAAGCTCCCATAGACGTTGTATCGCGTCGTCCCTCCGTAACATGCGTTGCAGTAGACTTGATAGCCCTGCGAGGCAGTTCCATTCTGGCCCCAGTAGGCAAGATTCCATGCGCCACTGTAGTTGACAGAGACTGGAAAGTCAAAGTAGGTGGTGAAGGCAGTAGGGGACGATGTCTGAGAACTCTCCGGTACAATCCCCTTTGTTAGTATCAGGGTGTATGTGGACACGGTGGTCTTGGTCGTAGCATGACCGGCAACGTTGTTTGCAAAGTATCCGATTCCTGAGCCTACAACGAGAACAGCCAGAACCAGCATCGTCACGACCTGAGCCTTCATGTGAGGAAAAGGCGGTGGGCTGTCTCTTTAGCCTTCGTTCTCTGTCGGGGTCTGACCCTTCAATTCCTGGTGCGGCTGTCGCTGAAGAGCAACCTCGGCCTCATGCTCGCCGACCCATCCGCTTTTGGACATGGGCCTTACGTCGCTCACTCCCTTCATGTCTGTAACCTGTTGCGCAATCAAGAACCGAGTTTCGTCGTCCATCCTGGCGACAGATACTTCATGTTCCCCCTCACCATGAAGTAAAACTCGTCAGTACTCCATACGTTGCCACCTGAGGTTGAACCTTCGAGAGACATCCGTCAAACTGACATACTTGCCGCGAAGAATGATACTGATAGAGGAAAGTCTTAACCTGACGACCTGAGGCGCGTGCCTCGTGGTGGGCTGTGAACTCTGCCAGAATCAAAAGGACTCTCGACAGACTGGCATACGCCTCTCTGTTTCTTGACATCTGCATAGCAATCATCACAACCCTCGGCGTATTTGATGCGAGAGGCAACTCTCAGCACTATCTACTCCCAATCAACTATCTGCTGACCATAGTGGTAATCCTCTCTGTGGTCATGTTCTTCGTCCTTCTGCTGTTCAGGGCCAAGGAAAGGCAGGCTTTGAAGACACGCACTCAGAAAACAGATTCTCAGCAACCGACCCTTAACAGGGAGAACCGGAGGGAGAGAAACTGACAACCTAACAGAGCCGCGGCCGTGAAACGATTGCGGAGTCTGCTCATGAAGTGAGCTTGAGGATTGCCCTGGCGACCTCGCCGTCCGACTCCT
>JASHVT010000061.1 GCA_030039515.1 Nitrososphaerales archaeon | reverse complement strand
CATTGCTTGCGGCTAGGTATCAGGAAGTCTCGTCATGTCTGGCCGCAGGATGAGGACTCCTCTCTTGACATCAGTTAAGGGCAGGAGCCACCGGTCAATCTTCGGGCGGCTTGTCACCATACTTGTGATGGCGATACTGCTTCTATCGATTCTCGAAATCTACTCGGGGCCCACCAAGGCGCAGCCGGCCTGTCAGTATGGGACGACTCCACCTGTCATCACGAGCGTGACTGGGTCGATCACCTCGGCGGCTGCTCAAAACTGGACCCTGACGGTCAACGGACGCTGCTTCGGGACCACACTCCCCCAGACCTATCAACCCGGGAGCGACGGCTCAGTCGACACAGTGCCGAACTCCACCGCGCCGTCCCTCGAGTTCTACGATGTGTCAGACGGTCAATGGGCAGCCGGCTCCGTGGGCGACAGCATCGGCATCTATCTGACGAGCTGGAACGACTCTCAGATAGTTATCCAGGGGTTCGGCACCAGCGCGGGACTCGGCCCTGCTGGCCCCAACTACTTCATCAGGCCCGGCGACGACATCTATCTGTACATTGTCGGGCCGAACTGCACCGCCGACGGCTGGCCCAGTCCGGCGGCGAATCCGCCGCCCCCGTCCAACTGGCCGTCCGAATGCGAGGTCTCCTACGGGCCGATTGTCGTGGCCAACCCGACCCTTCCGCCGGAGGCCACCGCCTACGTCCCGATTGCGCTGTACAACCCGACGTCGAGCAACGTGACGGCTGGAACCCAAGTCAGCCTCAATGTCGACTGGAACAGCTACAGCCCGTACGCGGCTTCAGACCTGTCGAACGTGCAATTCTACAACTCGTCGTTCGCGCCGATTCCTGGCTGGATGGAGAGCTGCGACGGCTCCTACTCGATAGGCAGCTGCAACAGCACGTCAACGTCGAGCGTTGTCTGGATAAGTCTCACCAATCCCATAGCTAGCGGGAGCTACTCTACGATATACCTCGCCTTCATGGGATCTACGAACAATTTCGGGCCGAACTGGGGCGAGTCGCCAGACCTGTCTCCCGCCTACGGGTCGCGCGACAACGGTCCCGACGTATTCCAATACTATTCCAATTTCAACGGGACCTCTCTCCCCAGCAGCTTCATGACGTACGGGACAGGTGCGAACGGCAGCGTCGCCGTGGACAACGGAGTCAACATCACTAACGGCTCGCCGATCCCGGAATATGTCGGCATCTACAGAACGATCTCCCCAATCGACACCGGGATGGTATTCGATACGCAAGTGATCGCCAACCCGGCACCGACAGAGACAGGGAACGGAGGGGACTATTCCACATTCCTCGGATACGGGATCAATGGCGCTTCGACCATCCCGCAAAACGGCTACTCTGCAAACTTCTGGTCATACGGCAATACGCAGGACGAAGTCTTCACTTGGTATGGAGGAACCGGGGAGTGGGCAGCGTCGATTCCCGACACCGCGGTTGACGGCGCAACCTACCAAACTTCATTCAACTTCACCTC
The DNA here is from genome assembly GCA_030039515.1 of Nitrososphaerales archaeon. GTDB lineage: Archaea > Thermoproteota > Nitrososphaeria > Nitrososphaerales > Gagatemarchaeaceae > UBA183. The sequence continues at coordinate 11,873 of JASHVT010000061.1, read as the reverse complement.
GCAATACACCCAAGGAGTCTCCGACAGCAACGCAACTGGCGGCGCGATCGAGACCTCGAGCTCCTACTCTCCCTCAGACGTGTCGCAACTCTCGCTCTCGGTCCTCGCTGGCGCAAACAACGACAGCGCTCCGGTCTCCAGCTCGTACACCGTCCTGTGGTACAGCCTGCGCGCCGCGCTGCCCACAGTCACTCCAGCATATCCATACTGCCCTAGCGGAGATATGAGCGTGCCGGGAGTCTGCGAGTTCGGCCCTCTTACAGAGGTGCCCGCGCTTGTCACCACGACGACCCAAACGAGCACTCTGACCACGACGATAACTGCGACCTCCGAGACCACTACCACCAATTCGACGACCGTTACAGTGACGACTCCGACGACTCAGACCGCTACCATAACCACGACGTCACCGACGACCTTGACGACCACCGCGACCTCTCTCACTACCGTTACGGGGACGACCACCGAGGTCTCCACGACCACCGTCACGTCCCCCGTAACCGTCACGAACTCCACGACGCTCACGGTGACCTCGCCTACGACCCAGACTACCACGGTTACGGTCACGCTTCCAACGACGACCACCAACTCGACCACAGTCACCGTGACTTCGCCGACTACTCAAACCACTATCGAGACCTCGACTGTCACTGTCAACCAGACTGCGACCGTGACCTCCACGGCCCCCGCCATCACCAACTCAACCACCGTCACCATCACGACCCCGACGTATCAGACAGTGACGGTGACCTCTCCGACGACCATAACCAACTCAACCACGGTGCTCACGACGGAAACCATCACCCTTCCGACGACCGTCACCAATTCTACTACCATCACCAATTCGACCACTGTCACTTCCACGCTGCCTACGACCGTCACGGTGACTTCGAGTCAGACCGTCACCGCGACCTTCCCCACCACGATCACGAACTCCACCACCCTCGTCACCACTGTGACTTCTCCGACGACGGTGACCAACTCCACGACGGTCACGGTCACGACCCCGACGACCGAGACAGCGACGGCCACCGTAACATCTCCCACGACCATAACCAACTCCACGACTCTGACGACCACCGTCACTCTGACTTCGCCCACCACAGTCACGAACTCGACGACGCTGACGGTCACTTCGCCTACTACTCAGACGGTCACTACGACGTCGCCCACGACCCTCACCGAGTCGACGACAGTCTTGACAACCACGACGACCACCTCCCCTACCACTGTCACCAACTCCACGACAACCACCGTCGTGATTCCGACAACCCAGACGGTCACTTCGACAGTCACCACCACTTCGTCGACCGCGCTAACGACGACGCTCTCGTCCACAGTCACCGCGACCACGACAACGACCACCACTCAGACTCAGACTCAGACCGCGACCTCCATGACGACGTCTCAGACCACGTTGACCTCCACAGTGACGACGACAGCCCCTACCACGACCACTGCAACCCTGACGAGCACCGTGACCACTGCTACCCCCACGACGCAAACAACCACAGCCACGACAACGACCACCTCACAGACGACCGTCACCAACTCGACCACCCTCACGGTTGCGAGCCCCACGACTCAAGCCACAACTCAGACGGTCACGCAGACCGTCACCTCCACTCCTCCGACCCAGACCGTGACGTCTACCATCACATCCACCACGTCTACCACTCAGACGACAACCGCCACCTCAACCGTGACTACGACTTCTCTGACAACATCGACGACTTCGTCTACCACTACGACGACAGAGACAACGACTGCCCCCACTACCATCACAGCGACTGTAACCACAACATCTTCTACCACCATCGCAAGTCCGACGACGGTCACCTCGCCGACAACCACCACCGAAACGCAGACCGCAACCGTGACAACAACGTCTCTTACCACGACCACCGAGCCCACTACTGTTACCACCACGTCCCCTACGACAGTCACATCAACGGTGATCTCGCTCTCCGTCACGACTCAGTCGACCACAGTCGTCAGCTCGACCACCACTGCCACGCCGACCACAACTACGGCCACTGTAACAGTCGCGGAGGGCACTACGACGAAGACGCACACACTGAGTCTGTCATTTTCGACAACACTTGCGACGACCCTGTCGGCGACATCGACACTCACCTCGCCCGTGACCGTCACGTCGACCCAGGCAACGACGGTCACTACCACGTTCGTATCGCCGGCGAAGACGGTGACCGTGACTGTCTCCACGTCGAATTCGACCAGCTCGTCGAGTTCTACCTCGCAAAGCACGGTCTCAAGTCGCTCTGTAACCACATCGAGCTCAAGATCAGCCACGAGTCAACTCAACACGGGTTCCGAGTCGCTCACGGAGACCGTCACGGCGACCGAGAGCAGCGGCGAGCCCGTCCCGATTCGCGTGATCACAAACAACCCCTCGGTCAACATCACCGGCGTCGCAATCACCCCGGGGAGTTCTACAGTAACGGGAACGGCAGGCAAGGTATACTCCGTCACGTTCGAAATCTCAGGCGCAGGAGGGACGACGGCCCTGACCACGGTCACAATCCCGCTGGACGTTGTCCCTGGAGGATACACACCGACCGTCTTCTTGAACGGGTCTGTCGCTCAAAGCCAGTCCTACACCCAGGGAGCTGGAGGATACAACGTCACTTTCACGAGCCAGTTTCCCTCGAGCTCGAGCGGCTCCAAGGTGCCGAGCACCAAGTTGGTGGCGATGGAGTTCGTTCCACCTGCAGGGTCCCCTGGACTCTCGGTCCCGCTCGGCTACGCCCTCGCCTCAGTGGCAGCCGTGGCCGTAGCGGGCGTCGTGCTCTTCCTCTATTTTGTGCGGCATGCCAAAATCCCCCGATAGCCCACCGCAACGAGCCCGACTGGCAGAAGAGCGTCTGAGGTTGTCTCGACCGGCCCGAATGGGCCCTTGGGGGTCTAGCGATTCGACTGTCAGCTGGGAATCAGAAGGATACGATGCGGCGGACGCCTACGAGGTCCACTGTAAAGTGGTCAAGCGGTCGCGTCTCGAAACAACGAACGGGCGAGCCGCTCCAGAAATCCGACGAGGCTCCGGCCAATTCTTCTTAACTCAGAAGGGCTGGGGTTGCCTGGGCCCGTAGCCTAGCACGGATTAAGGCGTCAGCCTTCGGAGCTGAAGTGGCCGTACCCCAGAAACCATGGGTTCGAATCCCACCGGGCCCGCCTCTGCACTCGCTCGGTGCCGTGACTCGGAGCCGTCCTTCGTGAGTCATCATGGCTGCGAAGCTCTAAGTATCGCACGATTCTCCAGCTCAGGGACCGAAGGATTTGCTCAGCCGAACGCGTCCGGGCATCCGCTCCGAAGTCGTGGTGATGATCCTATTGACGGCGGTCTTCCTTCCATCAGCGCCGCGTCTCCAAGCTGCGACCGTCGCCCCGCCAGGTAACGTGCTCGCTCTCAATGGACCCGATGCGCAGGCCGACGGGTGCTTTGGAAGCTCGGTCGCCGCCGACGGCAACTACATCGTAGTCGGCGCGGTGTGCGTTCCGCCCCAGAACCTTCGCGCGAGCCCCGTCTACGTCTTCAATACCTCGGGTTCGTTGGTGGCGACGCTCACCAGTCCAACCGGATTCTGGTCGTTCGGCTCGTCCGTCGCCATCAGCGGCAACCACATCGTGGTCGGCGCTGAGTTCGAGAATGGAAGCGGAATCTGGGAGTCGGGCCGTGCATATCTCTTCAACACGACAGGCTCCTTGCTTGCAACGCTCACAAGCCCCGACCCGCAGATAGGGGGGAACTTCGGCTCGGCCGTGGCGGTAGGAGGCAACTACGTGGTGGTCGGAGCGGCGGACGAGACTGCCGGCGGCGCCGACGCCTGTGGCCACGTCTACATCTTCAATACCGAAGGCACCTTGCTGGATACTCTCATCTCCCCTAACCCGGAGGAGGGCGAGGCGTTCGGCGTCTCTGTCGTCATGAACAGCACCAGTGTCGTCATTGGCGCGAACGGAGAAGACGGACCGCCCGGCGCATGGGGCGAGTATGACAGTTGGGCTTACTCCTTCCAAGCTGATGGCTCTCCGCTGGCAACGCTCACGAACCCTAGTCTGCTGGGCTACGGGAACTTCGGCGGAGCGGTGGCTATGAATGGGAACTACATCGTGGTCGGAGCCAGCGGCGAGGCGATCGGGGGGGACCTTGATGCTGGCCGCGCATACGTCTTCAACATGAACGGCTCCCTCCTGACTACGCTCACCAGTCCCAACTCTCAGGCTTATGGGAACTTCGGCTCGTCCGTGGCCGTGAACGGGACCGTTGTCGTGGTCGGCGCAGGCGACGAGACGGCTGGTCGCGTCAGCGGCGCTGGCCGCGCATACGTCTTTAACATGAACGGCTCCCTTCTGACCACATTGACCAGTCCCAACTCTCAGGCAGACGAGAACTTCGGTTCGTCAGCAGCAATGACCGGCACCGATGCGGTGATCGGGGCGCCAGCCCAGGAGGTCGGAGGATTACGCTATGCGGGCCAGGTATACGTCTTTGAAGACGTACACGCGGTCGCATCGCCATCGTCATCAAACGCCGCCCTCACCCTCTATGTCCTAGGTGGCTTGGCCATAGTCGCGCTCGTCATCGTCGCCCTGCTCGCCAAGACCCGCATAGGTTCTCGAGAAGGCCAGCCGAAGCAACCCCAAGCTGACCAGTCGGCCTCACACGAGCCTGAGTCCAAGACACGCAGGCTGGGTAACGGGGAACAACTCTAGAGGCCGGCAAGCCCAAGTCGCCCCGCCCAGAAGGCGAATCGAACCCATTCGAGGCGAATCCCGAACAAGGACCACGCCTTCTGCGTTCGAATAATGCTCAAGGACTCAACCGCATGCGAAGCAGGGCCACGCCCTGACATGAGGCGGATCGAAGTCTGACGCCTCCGCAGGATCCTCAGCGCCCCCCGTCGCCCGCCCATCACTCAGCGCTCCCCAAGCAATAGACAAGGGATACCACAGTAACGTTAAGTGCCCAGGAGTGCTGGTCGCTTCCAGCATGAAGACTGTCATGGAGTGGCTGACCGAGCCTGCTGAACCCTCGGTTCGCTATCTTGTCATGAGGGACCTCATGGAGTCTAGCCCTGGGGACCTCCGTCAGGCCCTGGAGAAGATACCCGCAAAGGGATGGGTGAAGACGATCTTCTGCCTGCGTCTCCCCGGCGGGTACTGGTTCGAGAAGTCAAGTCTCTCCTCTCCGAAGTTCCTCTCGACGAATTGGATGCTCCTCACCCTATCCGACCTCGGCGTGACCAAAAAGATCCCCTGGGTGGCCCAGTCTGCAGAGCTGTGGCGGGACACCTTCGCTAGGCCGGACGGAGGATTCGCCACGCCGGGAAAGGAGAAGAGCGAGCTCTGCTTCGCCGGGAACACCGCGAGGGGCCTGGTGAAGTTCGGATACGAGGACGACCCGCGCGTGAAGAGCGCCTTCCTCTGGCTCGCCAAGAACCAGGCGCCCAACGGCGGGTGGGACTGCTTCGGCAGGAACGGCGTGGTCGACGGATGGGAAGGAATGAGCGCCTTCGCTGAACTGCCCCGGCAGAAGTGGACGCGCAGCATAAAGAGCGCCGTAGACAAGGGCCTCGAGTTCTACCTGGAGCGCCGACTGCTTCGTGAGGGGCGCCACTACGACCCTTGGTTCAGGTTCCACTTCCCCTACCACTACTTCTATGACGCGCTGGTAGGGCTCGAGTTCGTGACGGCCCTCGGAGGAGGGGGCGACCCCAGGGCCGCCAGAGCAGTCAACCTCCTCAAGAAGAAGAGGCGGAGCGACGGGCGATGGTTGCTGGAGGCAACGCAGCCCGACACGATGAACGCGGTAGTCTCGAAGAGCCTCCAGGAGTACGTCAACAAGCTTCGGCCTTTCACGCTAGAGGATGCCGGTGAGCCGAGCAAGATGATCACGTTCAGGGCCCTGAGGGTCCTGAAGCGCCTAGGAGAGCCCCTCCCCGGCTGAAGCGGTAGGACTGAGCTGCCGGCGCGGTCGGCAAAGGGCGGCCCCTAGGTGCGTCCCCGCAGTCTCAGCCCGAAGCAACAAGCGAGCTCAGGGGAGCGTAGTACACGCCGTTGGTGTCGATCGCGGAGCTGCTGCTGAGGAATCCGCCGACGCAGTACAGGTCCCCGGAGGCGACGACGCAGTCAGTCGCGACGTATGCGGGATAGCTGGAAACTTGGATCCACGAGCCCACCCCGCTCGAGGATACGGGCGCGTAGTAGACCGCGTGCGCGAAGGCGCTCGATGTCTCGCCTGCGACGCAGTAGATGTCCCCACCAGAGGTGACGCAAGCCTGTCCGCTAGCCGAGATGAGATAGTCCGTCGTCTGGGACCAGAGGCCCACGCCAGAGGACGACAGGGGCGCGTAGTAGACGAGGTTCACAGGGTTCCCGTTCTCGTCAAAGCCTCCGACGCAGTAGATGTATCCAGAAGCCGAAGCGCAAGTTGGGAGGTACGTCCCGGACGGATAGTCCGTGGTCTCCGTCCATGTCCCGATCCCGGACGAAGAGATTGGTGCGTACCATACCGAGTTGCTCGTCACCGAGTCGGCGTAGGTGCCGTCAGTCTCGTTGTACCCTCCCACGCAGTAGATGTATCCGGTCGACGCGACGCACGACTCCGTGTCAATGGCGATGGGATAGGACGTGGTCTGCGTCCAGGCCCCCACAGAGCCATTGGCGTTCACCGGAGCAAAGTAGCTGTCCGGCGTGTCGTCATACGTGCTGTCATGAGTCCCCCCGACGCAATAGACGTAGGCCGATGAGGCGACGCACGACTCGTTGGCGACAATCTGGGGATACGAATAGGACCCCGACGACCAACTGGAGATGTTGCCCGTGGCGCCGACGGCGGCGTAGTATACGTCCTGACTCGGCCCGCCGTTAGGGTCCGTGCCCCCTACGCAGTAGACATACTGCCCGTTGCTCCCGCACTGCTGGCCTCCAATTCCGTACGTCCCTGCAACCTGAAGGGGATATCCTGCCGCCTCGCTCCACGCTGCGCTGCTCGGCCCAGAGGGGATGAGCGCGGAGATGGCCACGATGGCGATTATCGCTATCACGACTACGACAACGACGATTAGAATGACCCTCGAAATCTTCAGCTCACGCCACCCCGACCGGGCATCTGCGCCCTTTCCTCACCGACTTAAACTCTACTCTAGACCCATGCTGTTGATTAGCTTGCCAGAGTTCGCGTCCACCACCAGCACGATCTTCTTCCCTTTGTGGTCGTACCTCGCGAACCATATCGGCGTGTGGAGAAGCTCGACGTCTCCGACATCGGACTGTGTCGTCAGCTGTTGGATCATGTGATACTTTGCATGGGCCTTCTCCGACTGCAGCTGGTCCACCAAGGTCTTGGCCTGCGCCTTCGCCACGTCCTCACCAATGTCTCCGTTTAGGATCTTCACCCCCTTCGGGAGCTTGGTGATGTCGAACAGCGTCCTCCCGCCGAGGTCGAACTGGTAGTCCTTGGGCTGATACTCGGTGAGCGCCTTGAGGGCTACCACTGGGAAGTTGTAGTTCGCGTCCATCTGCTCGGCCTTCCTCATGCCACCGCCGCCGTATCCCATGCCGCCCATGCCGAACATCATGAAGTTGCCCAGGGCGAACCCGCCTAGCCCGGAGACTCCTGTCGCGAGCCCCAAGGACCTCCTTCTGCCTCCGCCCCCTCCTCCGCGTCCGCCGCCCATCCCTCCCAAGATTACTCCCATCAGCGCAGCCGTGGTCGCCGCCTGCCCGATCTGCGCTGCTTGGTTGGCGGCGACGACCTGCGTCCTCGCAGACACGCTGACTATCCAGTACGGCACGTATGACAGGCTCATCTCTTCCTGCTTGGAAGTCTCCTGGAGGTGCCTGTGGAGGAGGCCCTTGTCCATGAGCGGCTTGATGATCGCGTTGACCTGGTCGGCCGTCGCTATCTTCAGCGCGAGCATCGTCTGCTTCTGGATGCCTCTCCAACCTTCCGCGCCGAGAGAGACACCGCTCCCGCAGTATTCGCATGTAATCACCATCTCTCCGAACTTTGGCGCTATCGGCGCGCCGCAGTTCGGGCACTTCAACGAAGTGACGCCCGACGGCGCGATCACTTGGGCCTGTGGCTGCTTCTGGGGTGCCCCGCCTCCGCCCGACGAAGGAGCGCCTGCGGCCTGCGTGTTGGTCTTGGCTCCGCACTTGTAGCAGAACGCCGCGTCATCCGGAAGTTGGGCTCCGCAGCTAGGACAGTTCACGGAGACGAACGGCCGTGCCCTCCGTAAAAAGTTATACTCTCAGTCTCCGCCGATGCAACCCCACGGTAAGGTCCTGAGGCTACCCTTAATACAGGCAAATCGGGCGCCCGTGACGAGGAACCAGAAAGATGGCAATGTGTGCGAAGTGCGGTAAGGAGATACCGGCGGGACAGGAAGTAAGGAAGGGCGGCTTCTTCAGCAAGAAGTCCTACCACAAAGAGTGCGCACCAGCGTAGAGCAGGGTAGCCTTCCACCCGGAATGAGCATGCCAGCCTAGCGTGTGCTGTGTCTCTCTTGTCAGGCGCGTAAGCCATCCGTCACCTCCCAGTGCTCAAGGCTTCATCCGACTAGTACTGCCTTGCCCGCCAGTCCGAACCATCTCCCTGCCAGGCCGGGGAACCGCCTCGTAGACCGTGAGCTCTTCGAAGAACAGATGCTCGGAGGCGGCCTTCCGCAGGTCGAACCCCGACCTCGAGCACTCGCTTGAGAACTCGCCTATCTCCGCGTCCTGATCGAGGACGAAGACCACCCTTCCATCGCGCTTCACCACCCTCAGGGCCTCCTTCAGGAACCAGAGGGGCACCTCCAGCCCCTCGCCGCCTTCGACGGCGCGGTCGCCTCTCCCCCTCAGGTAAGGAGGGTTGAAGGCCACGAGGTCGAAGCTCGAGTCAAGGAAACAGGACGCGCCGTCGCAGAGCAGGACGTTCGCGGTCGCGCGCCAGTCGTCCATCTCGGGCCTCGCCAGGTCAGTACCCACCGCTGTGACGAACCCTGGTGCGGCGCCAGCAAGGACACCAGCGTTGCCCGTTCCTATCTCAAGGAAGGAACCCCCGCGCTCGCCCTCGAGAGCCGACTTCAGGAGCCTCGAATCGTCCGAGAATGTGTAGGTCTCCCCGCTCATTCGGGGATGTCGTCGCCCTTCATGGACTTGTACTCGGCGGGCGTCAGCACCTGTGTGATGTTCTGGGTCTGATAGAAGTACGCGGGCGTCCCGTCTGGCGAGGTGGCGAGGCTGTTGTCAGGGTTCTGGAGCCTGTAGATCTTCACGACCGCGGGCTTGATCCCCAGGACGGTGCCGTCGTCCAGCGCATAGTAGCTGAACCTCTCCTGAAGAGGCTTGAACCCTACAAGCTTCCCCTTGGGCTGCGATGTTGGCATCATGGGGCACAGCCGGCCCGGGGCGGTTATAAAGCGTGGTCACGCACGAGCTTCTGTATACCCGAGCTGTACTGCGCCGCCTTCTTCGGCGCCGCGGCCAGCTTCTCAGGCACTCCCAGGACCACGGCCGCCCTCCTCAGAACGGCCTTCCTCACGCCCTCCCTGACCTTGTATCCGACCGGGATCGACGCGCCAAGTTCCACCACGCGCTCCGACGCGAAAGGAAAGCGCGGAGCCAGCCAGCGCTCGCACGCCGAGACGTCCCTGAGCATCCCCCTGGCATAGAACGCGGCCACGTCGGCGCTCATCATCTCCGCGACCTCGGCCTCGCCCAGCCCGAGCGCCCTTTCGTACTTCGCGTACCCTCCGAAGAGCTCGTCAGAGAGCTGGCCGAGGAGGATCGCTTCGGCCCCCGCCCTCTTGGCCCTCTCCGACGCAAGCCGGTAAAGGCACCAGAGCTCCCTGTCCATGGGCGTGGGCTCGAAGGGGAGCTCGAGATCCCTGAAGGCGCTCCTCGCGTCGTCGGCCGTGACCCTGGCCTCGACAATCTCCAGTCCGATCTCCCTCGCCGCGGAGGCGGCCCTTCCCGCGTCGAACGAACCGGGGACCGAAGCGCTGCACGCGAACGCGTCCGTCAGCCTCTTCGCGCACACGGCTATGACGGAGCTGTCCACCCCGCCGGAGAAGGCTACGGCCACCCTCGAGCGCCCGCGGACGCACTCCTCCACGGACTCGGCGACCCTCTTCGCCAGCTCCTCCGCCGCCCCTTCGAACGTGCCCCCGTCGTCCGTCAATACCTGGAGACCTGCTCTTTGATCCTCTTCGCCACGGCCGCGCCCACCTTGGCAACCTGCGCGAGCCTCTCAGCGGGCGCGTCCTTGAGGTCCTCCAGCGTCCTGAACCCGGCAGTGTACAGGGCCCTGGCCCTCACCCTCCCTATCCCCTGAAGCGAGGTCAGCTCGAGCAGCTCGACGCTCACTCCTCCCTCGACCCTCCTCCTCAGGACCTCGACCTGGCCCGCAAGGTCTGGTCGCTTGAACAGCTTCGACAGCTCAGCCAGCGCGTGCAGCAGCCAGTCCGCGTTGTCCACGGCCCTGTGGAGGTCCCCTGGCTCGACGCCGAGCCTGTCCAGCAGCTGCTCCTCGGTCCACTCGTCTATCCAGCCGCCTAGCATCATGACCGTCCTCATGCCCTGAAGGACCTGGTCGTACTCCGCGAACTCCTTCGTGCTCGGCCGCCTGACCATCTCCGAGGAGTGCTCTTCCATGTAGGCTATCGCCTGGTCGTAGTCTTTCGACCTCAGCGGGAACTTGGGCTCGAAGTCGGGCGTCTCCGCGACGACCCTCAGCATGCCTGCGGTGTAGTCCTTCCCCAGCTCAGCCTTGCCTATCGCCTCCTTGAACATGACTCCAGTGACCGGGTCGACGTAGAGCACCGAGACGCGCCTCCCGAAGTCCGTCGCGTAGAACGTGTCTCCGTGAGACTCCGCCAGCCTTTCCGCCAGGAGATATCCGAGCGACGCCTCGGTCAGCCTCCTGACCTTCTCCCCGCCTATCCGCCTCGCGAGCAGCGTCTCGCCGAAGAGCGCGTCCACGCCCCCCTTGGTGATCCCCGCCGCAGTCGCGACCGTGGCCAGCGTGTGGAACCTCATCGCCCCCTCGTCGGAGAGGCGCGACTCTATCGGCTCGGGTGGCTGTCTGGCGTAGTGGTCGAGGAGCTCCGCCGGAGGCTGCGAAGGCGGCGGGATTATCACGGTCTCCCCCCGCGCGTCGTACTGGGGCCTCCCAGCCCTCCCCGCCATCTGCCTGTACTCGAGGACGGAGATCCCCGCGTTGCCGCCCTGCTCCGCGTCGTACCTGGTCACGTCCGCTATCACCACCCTTCTCGCCGGCAGGTTGACCCCGCTGGCCAGGGTGGGCGTCGCGGCGAGCACCTTGATCGCCCTCGCCCTGTAGTAGTCCTCCACTATCCTCCTGTGCTCCGGCTCGAGCCCCGCATGGTGGAACGCTGCGCCCTTCCCGACGACCTCGGCGAGCAGCCTGCTGAGGCCGGTCTCCTCCCCTGCGCCGAGTATCCGTCTCGACGCTTCTGCCACCGCCTTCTTCTCCTCGGGGCTGAGGAACCTCTGCGAGAGCTCCGACGCCCGGGTGGCCAGGCTCACAGCCCTCCTCCTCGTGCTGGCGAAGACGAGCGCCTGGCCCCCTTCCTTCAGCGTGTCCATCGCGACCTCCACGGGCGGGCCGTAGGTCGTCCTCTGGACCGACCTCTCCTCTCCGTCCTCGAAGACCACTCTCCCGTAGTCGTAGACCCCCTCCCGGAGCGGGACGGGCCTCCAGTCCGTCTGCACCAGGCTCGACCTCAGCCACTCGGCGACCTCCTTCGCGTTGCTAATCGTCGCAGAGAGGGAGAGGATCTGCGCGTCGAGGCCGAGGTGCATCACCCTCGTCAGCATCATCTCGAGCGTCGGCCCCCTCGAGT
>JASHVT010000060.1 GCA_030039515.1 Nitrososphaerales archaeon | reverse complement strand
GTTGGCACCTATGGTGACTCCGTTCGAGGGACACAGCAAGGAGGCAGACAAGGTCGCGCTGCTGGTCAATGTCTGCCCGCACGCCGGGGGATCGGGCGGCCCCGATGCCGACGCGGCCCCAATCGGGGCGAAGACGAAAGACGAGAGCACCAAAAGGCACGCGACGGAGACGGCGCGCACCGCTGTCCTCATCCTACTAGAGGACGGGCCAGTCAAAACTTCCACAGGAATCGGCGAATCTTTGTGTCATAATAATGTTGTCTGCAACTCCTAGTGTAAATTGCTCGGGACGTGTGAAAATCTGGCGTGATCGAGTTTGGTGCGCAAGTCGAGTGTGAGCAGGCTCTGTTTCGGCTTGGCGGTGAGCCGTCGACTACGGGTCTATCGTTACCGTCTTGGTCCCCGAGCTGACGAGGTTGTTCTGGTCGCCGTCGTAGAGCCCCTTGATGCTCACACTGCCCGTGGTTGTCGGCGTGAAGGTGACCGAGCAACGGCCCGTCGCGCCCAGCGTGCAGCTCGTGGAGGATGGCGAGACAGAGCCAGTCCCGAGCTGTGACCAGGACACAGTCCCCCCGGGCAGGTACCCTGTAACCACCGCAGTGCATGTTATGGTCCTCCCTCCTACGCTGTCGGTCGTGGGAGTGCAGCTCACAATCGTCTTGGACGCCTTCTTCATGACGCTAAGGACGTAGGACCCGTGAGAAGCCGGCGGGTTGCCCGACAGCCCCGGCCAGGACGCCGTGATGGTAACGGCTCCTGCAGACTTTGGCGTGTACTTTACCGAGCACTCCCCCGCCACCTGGCTGCCGTGCGGGTGGCTCGGGAGGGCACATGTGGTGCTCGAGAACCTGCCGTCGCCGCTGGTCGACCATGTCACCGTCCCCGTGGGCGTCGCCGGGCCTCCGACCACCACAGTGCAGGTCGCAGCTACGTTGACGGTCGTAGACGTGCATGAGTCGGAGACGTAACCCACGGTCAGCGTCAGATTGCCCAGGCTCGGCGCGTCGACGGCGTCGCCGCTATAGTTCGCCGTCAGCGTGCCGGAGCCAGCCGTGGACCCGCTTACTGTGACGAGGCAGTCCCCGATCGACAGGGTGCACGCGCTCTTGAGGAGGGTCACGGTCCCAGGTCCGGACTGCGACCAGGTGACGTTCCCGCTCGGGAAGTGGTCCGAGACCGTGGCGACGCAGGGCGTGTCCCTGTTGACGACTATCGTGAGGCTGCTGCACGAGACGGTCGTCGTCGTCGGAGTCGGGTTGACCGTGAACCCCGTCAGCTGCTGGCCGTAGTTTCCTAAGGGGTCGTACGCTTCGATGGCAATCGAATAGTTGCCGACGGTGTCGAAGTGCAAAGATGCGGCGTGTGGGTCGGGGTAGTACTGTGTAATGGGGAAGTAACCTGTGAAGTTTCCCGTAAGGGCGTTGTACGTCAACGGCACATCTCCTTCGGGTACTGACGTCCCGTTGGGGAGCGTCAGTGTCACGAACGCTTCCACGCTCCCCACGCTGAGCAGCGTGCTGTTCGGATAGCTCACGCGGGCGTTGATGTATTCCGTCTGAGTCCCGCTGGCGTAAAGGCTCGGCAGAGAGACGCTCGCTCCGACTGACATGGCAAGCGGAGCCACCCTCACCACGGTCTCGCCGGTCCCGTTGATTCCTCCCTGGCTGCCGTACACGAGTATCTGGTAGAAGCCGGTCGGGCCAGGCGACGAGGTCTGGAAGTAGCCGAGGTATAGCTCCTCGGCGCCGACATAGGTCAGAGGAACGGTCCCCAGGAACTGGTTCGTCGTCAGGTCTGTGACGTTCGCGTAAAGCGTCCCGCCTCCCGTTCCCGGAGGCACGAACGCGCCAATGTAGATCGGGTCGCCCGAGACGTAGGTGGGCTCGTCCGTTATCACGTATCCCGGCAGTATGTTCAGGTCGTATCTGAACCACGAGTATCCCGGCGCCCCGAGGTTCCCGGTCGTGTCAGTCCCGTTCACGGACAGGATCATCTCCCCGAAGTTGGAGAAGTCGGACGAGTTGAAGCTCCCGACCCACATCTGCTGAATTGGGTCATATGTCAGCGGGACCACCCCCTCGACCTTGCCGGAGGGCGTTCCGAGAAAGAAATACGCCGTAAAGCTGCCTGTGGTTACGTTGGCTCCTCCTGGAGTCGTGACCCAGGCCGAAATCGGAATGGTCGTGTTGGTCGCGGACAGGTACGGACCTATTACTGAATAGGGTTCGAATACGTTCACCCCGTCTCCCACAGTGAACGTCGCGCTACCCGAGCCGGCGTGGCCCCCGCTCGATGCGCTCACCGTCGCGGTCCACATCCCGGGCGGGTCGGATGCACCTATCGTGTAGACCCCGGTCCACAGATGAGATATCCCGTTGTACGTCATCGGGACGACGTTGATCGTCTGGCCGGCAGGTCCTTCGAGCGTCGCCGAGACCGTCCCAGAGGTGACCGTCATGTCTCCAAGGGTCACGCTCGCGCTGATGGTCAGGGAGTTGACTCCCGCTCCCTCGCCGACGCCGCTCGCGGCGTTGCTCGTGACCGAGACCTTCAGACCGGCCGCACCGTGTGTGAGATAGCTTGCCAGTTCGCCGAGGTTAGGCGTGCCTAGCCCCGTCAGAGGGTCCCACCCGGGGCCGGCCGAGTTGGGGTCGTTGTTGCCCACTGTCACGTCGTGGAAAGCGTTCGCGTACTCCACAGGGCTGTTGGCGATCGAGTAGAGCGCAGGGTTGATGTTCCCCAGGTTATGCCCAGCGGCCTGGTCGATCAGAGCCATCGATCCGGCCCAGGACGGCGAGCCCACGCTCGTTCCTCCCACGATGTAGAACGCGCCGCTGACAAATACCAGCACCCCTGTCTGCACATCCGCGTCCCACGCGACGTCGGGTGCCCCCCTCTCCCCGTTGTTAGCCAGCCCTGGGGCGGACTGCCATGACGGGCGGCCGAATAGTGTGCTGTACCCTCCCCCCGTTGACCAGCCGTAGACGTTGTTCCAGCTCCATGCGGTCTCGTAGCCGTATCCCGTGGATGTCGCGTTGAACGAGGGCCCTTCCAGGTATCCTGACTGCGTGCTCAGATACAGTGAAGTCCCGCCGACCGCGGTCACGTACGGGTCAGTCGACGGATAGATCGCGCCCCCGTAGGGTGAGTCCTGACCGTAGGACTGGTCGTACGCTCCCCAGTCGCCGGTCGAGGCGAAGAAGGTTATCCCCAACGCCGAACCTTGCTGTAGGACGGCGTCCAGGAACGGGTAGTTCTCCGCGACCGCGGAGTCGCCGAAGTCGTTTTCAGGCGCCCCCCAGCTCATCGATATTATGTTCGGGCGAGGGAACGTCGTACCGTTCCCGTTCGTCCCTAGGACCGCTGCTTCCACAGCGTCGTAGAGGGGAGCGGCGTTGTTGGAGCCGATGTAGAGGTAGATCGCCGCGCCTGGGGCCATGGCGTGAGACCACTCAATGTCTAGCGCTATCTCCGTGTTCCAGCCTTCCGTTATGCCTAGCGTGTAGTTGCACGGCCCGTCGACGCACACCTGGTTGACCGTGGTGGTTGGGATCCCGAACTCTGCGCTGAAGGTGTTGAGCTCCGACTGGATGTACGGGTCGCCGAAGGCGTCGACTATCGCTATCGTCTCTCCCGCACCGGTGTAGCCTGCGTCATACAGGCTTGTCGCGTTGTACGCGGTCCTGATGTCAGTGGGAGTGTAGTACAGGAAGTTGCCGGGAGTCTGGTTAGGGTCCGAGACCTTCTGGTCGAGTGTCACGTAGAGCGGCTCTGAGCCGCCCTTGAACTGGTCGGGCGCGCTCATGCCGAATTCGGTGCTAGGTTGGACTGGCTTGACGTCTGTCGGAGAGGCTATCCTCGCCGGGGAAGCGGAGACCACGGAGACCATGGAGATCGGTAGGACCATGCCGCCGACGGCGAGCAGCGCAACCACGAGAACGGAAACAAGCTTCGGAAGCGTCTTCGACTGACGCAAAGCCGCGCGCTGTATCCTGTTCCTCTATAAGAAGGTGAGCATCGGCTCCTAGGGCCGTCTTCGCATGCGGCGAGGGAGCCATATCGTGCCGCTTGCACCGACCGGGTCGCCAGATGCCTTTGTCTGGTCACTGCTTGACGACAAGCGTCCGCGCGGTCGTCCTCGCCGCGTTCAGCGAGTCCCCCGCGTACGAGGCGGTTACGCTCACCTTGCCCGTCTTGTCGCCTGTCACGGTCACTGAGCATGTGCCCTTCGCCGATAGATAGCAGGTGTATGTCGAGGGCGTCGCGCCTCCCTTGCCGGTGACAGTCCAGGTCACTTCCTCCCCTGACACCGAGGCGCCATACCCCTTGAGGGTCGCGGTGCATGTTACCGAGGAGCCCACGTCCACAGAGGTGCTCGTGCAGGAGAGGACCAGCGCGGGGTTTGTCGGACTGACCCTGAGCTGCGCCTTGCCTATGCTGCCCGCGTTGGATATGTCGCCGAAGTAGACCGTTTCCAGTCCGACCGGGCCTGCCTTCGTCCCGGCGACGGTTATGGAGCACCTGCCCGTGGTGCTGAGCGAGCAAGACTCAGGCGAGAACGACACGTCGCCGGAGCCTGACGCCTTGTACCAGCTGACCGACTCTCCCAGGACTGACCCTGTGAAGCCCTTCAGCGTCGCCTGGCAGGTCCACTCGTCCCTCGAAGCGACGGTGCACGAGGTCGACAGGGTCGTCTTGGGGTCGTCCTGGCTGTTGACCATGAACTCGGAAGGAGTCGAGGTGGCGGTGAACGGCGTGGTGGCGCTGTCTGTTACCACGGCGCAGAAGTACGTGGTGGAGGTCGGGTACTCTACGTCGAACGTCGCCGGCGAGCTGGCCACCGCCTGGGGGTTGCTCCCTGATGCGAGTTCGTCGGGGCCTCCGCCGCTCTGCACGAGGGTGAAGCCAGTGCAAGAGCTCGAGCTAGGGCCGCTGTACAGCGACACCGTGTAGGAGGGGCCCGTCCCTCCCGAGAACGACACGACTATTGCGGCGACTCCGGTCTGCCCCGAGTTTATGACCGCGGGGGTGATCGCAGGGACCTGCACGGCAGGGTCGGAGTTGACGTTTATCGTGACAGAGTTCGAGTAGTTCTTCGACCCGGTGACGTCGGTGACCTCAAGCCTGACGTTCCAGCCACCGATCGACGTAAGATCGGATGTCAGTGTTGCGCTCTGCGGGAAGGTGCATGCGAACGCAGAGTTCAGGCTCGCGTAGGTGCTCGACCCGGGCTGCTCGTCCTGCCATTGGCAGGTGTAGGGAAAGGTCCCAGTGTTCGAGAACGAGGCGGTGACCGACACCACCTGGCTTAGGTCGATGGTCACGGGGCTCGCCCCTGGGCTGGTTATCGCGAGCGTGGGGGTCCCTAGCTCCGTGTTCACTTCGATGACGGACGCCAAGCTTTCGGTGGTCAGACCCGAGTGGTCTGTGACCGAGACGCAGTAGTAGATTGACGCGCCGGCTGTCGTGGCGTTCACGTCGAAGCTGATGCTCGCGCTCGTGCCTGTCTGGTCGGTCAGCGGGTCGGAAGCACCGATCACCGGCACCACCGTCGTGTCGGAGGCGCAGTTGGAGCTAGAGCCGTTGAAGAGCGTGACCGTGTACGGAGCCGTACCGCCCGACCAGCTAAGGCTGGCGGCGATGGGCGCCACCTGCCCGGCGTCCAGGACGGTAGGACTGAGCCCCGGCGCGACGGCGGAGAAGTGCCCCATGATCACGAACTCTACCGTCGGGGAGGACGCGGACAGTGGCGTCGCCGCCCCGTCCCATACGGTCGCGCAGAAGTATGTGTCCGACGTGGGTACGGTCAGGTGGAAGGTGTCCTGAGTTCCCGACACCCCGGCAGCGAACGCCTCGGGCACCGTGTCCGAGGAGCACGTCGGGCTAGACCCGCTGGTGACGTTGACCGTGTATCCGGACCCGGCGATTCCCCCGGTCCATGTGACCTTGACGGCCAGCGAGGCAGGCGGGGAGTCGAAGTCGATCGGATTGGGAGTCAAGGAGACCGCGACCCCTGATGGGTCTGGCTCTACGGTGACTGTGGTTCCCGCCGAGCAGGCAGACGCAGCAGGGCTCCCCTGCGACGAGTCGGTCACCAGATAGTAGTAGGCTGATGTCGAGGTAAGCGCGAGGCTCAGCGTGCTGCTCGTAGCGCCAGACACGGCGGTGCCCGTGCATGTGCTTGACGCGTACCAGGCGTAGGCGTAGGGCGAGGTCCCTCCGGTGGGAGCGGCGGTGAACGTGACCGACTGGCCGCTGTCGACCATGGGAAGGCTGACGCCGGGGGCGGGGGCGGCAATGGCGGCGTGGACCGTGACCGAGACGGCGGCCGAATAGACGGACGAAGCCGGGCTTATCGAGTCAGCGACGGAGTAGCAGACGTCGAACGAGCCCGTGCTAACGAACGTGAAGGAGAAGGTGGACCCTGTCGCCCCAGGGTCGGGTGTGTCAGAACTGCACGTCGCACTGGCGCCGTAGAACCACTGGTAGTAGTAGGTCGCGCTCCCCCCTGACGCGCCTGCCTTGAAGTCAATGCTCTGTCCCGAGTCCACGGTGACAGGGCCCGGAGGCGTCACCGCGCCCGCGGATACGGGCGCGTTCACATTGACGGTGACCGAGGAGGACGCGACGGAGTTCTCTGCGCTGTCCGTGACCTCGAGCACATATGACCACGCCCCGGTGTAGGTTGGGCTGACGACCTTCGAGTCAGGAGTGGCACAGGCGCTGGAAGAGCCGAGGTCGGAGTAATACCCCACTCCAGGGGGCTCCGCCTTCCACTGGCACGTGTAGGTCGCGCTCCCGCCGGCGAACGTGGCGGAGAGGGTCGAGGACATGCCTTGGTCAATCGTCGACTGAGACGCGGTCGGGGTCGCGACTGACAGTGCCGCGTTGACCGTCACAGTGACGGCATTGGTAGACACAACTACGACAGGAGTTGACGCGCTGTCCGTGACTTGGAGCTCAAGGCTCCATACCCCCACGGTCGAAAGGGCTCCCGAAGGGGTAGATTCGCTTCCGCTGCAAGCGAAGGAGGAGAGGAAGTTGCTGTAGGATGTCGAGCCGGGTGCCTTCGACAGCCATTGGCATGTGTAGGGGCCTGTTCCCCCCGTGAAGGAGGTCGTCGTCGATAGCGCAACGCCCTGACCGGAGTCGACGGTGGAAGGCGTGACCGATATCGTCGGGCGTGTAAGGGCGGCGTTGACCGTTATCTCCTCAGACAGGGAGGTGGCGGTCACGCCCATGTGGTCCGTGACCACGCCGCAGTACCAGGTGTCAGTCTCAGGAGATGGGAACGCGAACGCGGCAGGCGACGCTGTCAGTCCGGTCAGGGGGTTGGACCCTGGAGACACGGCGACGACCGTCGAGGAAGAGTCGCACGTGGACGTCGTGCTGCTGTATAGCTCTACGCTGTACGGAGAAGTGCCGCCGGACCATGAGAGCGTCGCGGTCACAGACACTACCTGTCCCGCATCGAACTCGTCCGCAGAGATCGTCAGGGGGGGCGGCGAGCCTACGACCCCGACCGACACGGCGCTGGAGGTCACGGTCGAGCCTGCGGTCACTTCGAGCTCAAAGCTCCAGGTTCCGGTTGTGAACAGCGGCCCTGAACTCGCCGACGCTGGAGACGTGCACCCGTAGGACGAGCCGAGGTCTGACCAGGACCCGCCCGGCGCCTGCTGCAGCCACTGGCATGTGTAGGAGCCTGTGCCTCCCGAGAATCCCGCCGTGAGCGTCGTCGCGCCTCCGCCCCCCACCGCCGATGGGCTGGCCGTCGGAGTGGCGACCGTGAGCGTCGAACCGGCGGCGGGCTGCACGAACGCGAGAACGACAAGCGTGAATGACAGGACGAGGAGCGCCAACAGAACGGTCGAGGGTAGATTCTTGGCCTTCAGCCCGCGTCCGGTCCCAAGACTGCCCGGAAAGTGAGTAACCAAGCCTCTGCCAACGGGCCCCTCGCTAATTTAAGCGTTGGAGTACTGACAACAGTAGCGCACATCGGGCGGTCTGCTCCCGCGAGCGTCACCGAAGAAACCTAATCTGCGGGAAACCAGCCTCCGTGCGTCTTTGAAGCTCCGTCTGGCCGCCGGACTGGCATTGCTCTCATACGGGCTCGTCGTATTTGCTGACGAAGGTCTTTCCGAGCTGATCAAAGGAGGGACGGAGTACAAGGGGGACGCGGTCTACCCGAGCCCTCTCATACTCGGCTCCCAGTGGGGCTTCAGACTGCACAGCCTCGAGTCTTCCGGGACGGCGGCGGTCCTAGGCTTCCTGACCGCGCTCCTGGGGGTCTACTTCCTCAGGTTCAGGCCGAGGCCTGACGACTACGATAGTTCCGAGTACATCAGGGCCGCCTTGGAGACGCTGATCTGCGGATCCCTGTGGGTCGCCGCGTGGTGTTCCCTCATCCTTGTCTTCCAGCCCACGGCCTTTTCGGCGCATGCCACCCAGTTCTTGGAGGGGACCGGGATCACCAACGAGATATTGATGATCATTTCCCTCGCGGGGTTCGCTGTGTTCCTCCTGGCGAGGGTCAAGCTTCGGTACCTGTTGGAGATGTGACCTTGAGCGGCCGTCACTCAACGTATAAGGCGTCCGAGTGTGGCGTGACGAACCCAGATGAGACGGCCGTCGGCGTCTGGGTCGCGGGAGTTGGGACTATAGCCAGGCCGCTCGAGATCGTGAACTCCAATACGCTGGACGTCGCGGTGTAGGGCACGGGGGCGCTGTCTACCACCGTGACGCAGTAGTACGTGTCCGACGACGGCGAGGTGAAGGTGAAAGTGGCAGAGTTCCCGGTCGCGCCCGTCTCAGGGTTCGAGCCTGTTATGACCGCCGCCACGGCCGTGTCGCCGGAGCATGTGTCGCTGGAGCCGCTGTAGAGCGTCACGGTGTAGGACGATATCCCGCCTGACCAGTCGACCGTCGCGGTCACGTTGACCGGGACGCCCGTGTCCGTTGTCTGCGGGCTGAGGGTGAAGCTGGTGACTGTCGGGTCAGACTCTACGCTCGTGGAGACCACTCCCGAGACCGCCGTGTTCGGCGTGGTGGCGCTGTCGGTCACCTCGAGCTCGAAGCGCCAGGTCCCCAGCGTGGCAAGGGCAGCCGTGGTCTCCGAGGGCAGGGAGGACGTGGTACATGAAGCGGCCGTGCCAAGGTCGCTGTAGGTGGTCGCCCCAGGAGCCTCCTGAAGCCACTGGCAGGTGTAGGATGACGTTCCGCCTGAGAATCCTGCTGTCGTCGAGAGGGTCGCCGTCTGGCTCGAGTCTATCGCCGAGGGCCCGGATATCGCGGGCGAGGTCAGGGGGCTGTTGATCGTCAGGATCGCAGCGGACGAGGTGACTGTGACCCTTGGGTCTGACGAGTCCACTATCACGGAACAGTAGTAGGTCGTCGACGCGGGCGACGCGAAGGTGAACGTGCCCGACGTGCCTGTCTGGCCGGTCAGAGGGTTAGAGGACGAGGTCACGACTACGACGCTCGACGAGGAGGTACAGGCGGATGTCGGGCTGCTGTAGAAGGTGACCGTGAAGGGCCCTGTGCCACCCGACCAGGTGACGGTGGCTGTCACCGAGACCGACTGTCCTTCGTCCAGCACGGTCTGGGAGAGGCCCGGCGTGATGGCCGCGAGGGCGGGGTTGATCGCGAACTCCGAGGCCCCTGTGAGAACGGTCGAGGGGGACGGGGCGCTGTCCTCGACGGACGCGCAGTAGTACGTGTCTGAGGTCGGCGGCTTGAAGGTGAACGTTTCAGGCGAGGCCGTGGCCCCTGTCGCAGGGTTGGATCCCGAGGTCACGGTGACGGTCTCGGTATCTGAGGAGCACGTGGTCCCTGATCCGCTCCTTAGCGTGACTGTGAAGGGTGACGTCCCTCCGCTGAAGGCCACCGTGGCGGTCACGGTGGTCGTCTGGCCCGCGTCGAGGGAAGCAGGGGAGATCGAGAACGAGTCCGACAGAGCGGACGCGACCGTGACGGCGATGGGCGCAGAGACGACTGTCTTAGGCGTCCCCGAGCTGTCCTCGACCTGGAGCTCGAAGTGCCAGGTACCGACGGTGCTCAGGGAGCCGGAGGCGGTCGAGGGAGAAGAGGACGGAGTGCAGCTGAAGGGAGACCCGAGGGCGGTGTAGCTCGTCGCGCCGGGCGCCTCTTGCATCCAGGTGCAGGTGTAAGGCGAGGTCCCCCCGGAGAAGTTCGTGGTCGTGGACAGCGAAGAGCTCTCTCCCGAGTCGAGAGCCGAAGGAGAAGATGCGATCGACGGCACGGTCAGGGCCGGGTTCAGCGTGAAACCGGCGACCGAGGATATCGTAGTGTATGGCACGGCCGACGAGTCGGTGACAGAGGCGCAATAGAAACCCGAGGCGGAGGGCGAGTCGAACTCGAAGGTGGCAGAGGTCGAGGTCAGGCCGGTCTGCGGGTTGGAGCCGGACACGACCTCCACGGCGTTCGTCTCAGACGTGCACGAGCTGGAAGTGCCGCTGTAAAGGGTGACTGTGTATGGCGCGGAACCGCCCGACCAGCTGACCGACGCCATCACCGTCCCCGACTGGCCCGAGTCGAGGGTCGTAGGGCTGAGCGAGATGGACGGGACCGTCAGGGGGGTGTTGACCGCCAGCTCCGCTGTCGCGGAGGCCATTGGGACTGCAGCCGCGCTGTCGGCGACGGATGCACAGTAGTATGTGTCTGACCCTGGAGACTGGTACGTCAAACGGACCGAGTCTGAGGTGATGTTGACCGCAGGGTCGCTTCCCGAGAGCAGGACGACGGTCTCGCTGTCCTCGCTGCACGTGGAACTCGACCCGCTGTGGAGGGTCACTGTGTAAGGCGGCGTGCCGCCGGTCCAGGAGACGGTCGCGCTCGCGGTCGTGGACTGTCCCGAGTCTATCGCCGCGGGCGAGACGGCTATCGCGACCCCGCTGAGGGCTGGGTTGACGGAGTACTCAGCGGTCACGGTCGAGGCCGTTACAGGGGTGGCCGCGCTGTCCTTGACAGAGGCACAGAAGTATGTGGAGGTGGTCGGTGAGGGGAATGTGAAGTTCTCAGACTGTGCGGTCACTCCAGATATCGGGTTCGAGGCCGGTGTGGTGACCGTCGCCTTCGTCGTGTCTGACGAACAGTTAGAGTTAGTCCCTGAGAAGAGCGTCACTGTGAACGGCTCGGCCCCGCCAGTCCATGACACCACGGCCGTGACGGTAGGTGACTCTCCCGTGTCTATGGCAGCTGGCAGGAGCTTGACGGCCGGTGAGGGAGCCGGGGTGACAGTCACCGGGACGGACACGCACACCTCGGAGCTCGAGGCAGGGCTCCCTGTGCTGCTGTCGTTGACCTCAACCGAGAACGAAGCGCTAGAAGAGAGCGCCGGCGTCGTGAACTTGGTGGACGTCTGCCCTGAGATGGGCGCCCCGCAGCTCGACCCGGTGGACCACTGGTAAGTGTACGGCGAGGTGCCCATGGATGCCGTGACGGCAAATGAGACCGACTGTCCAGAGTCCACCTTTGCGGATGACGGGCTGATCG
>JASHVT010000059.1 GCA_030039515.1 Nitrososphaerales archaeon | reverse complement strand
CGTGCGAGAAGACTGTCGCGTCGAAGAACCCGGCCAGGGGGGACTGGGGCCAGAAGCGCGCGTCCGAGGGCACGGTATTCGAGAGGATGCCCAGGCTGTGCCCCGTCTTCGTCAGTGTGGCGAGGAAGTCTAGGGCTTCCTTCCTGGGCTTGAGCACCGCGAGGCCGGTGTATCTCCCGAGCGCTTCGTCGGCGGTCCGGAGCTTGTCTGGCCCCAGCAGCAGGCCCCTTTCAGCGGCGAACTCCTTCAAGAGCTCGGTCTCGGGCCTGGGCGAGATCAGCCTCGCGGCTTCCGTGCTCTTCCAGTATGGGACGAACTCCCCCTTGTCGAAGCCGAGCACCTCCGATACCGCGATAGCCCTTCTGAATTCCTTCGGCCTGAAGTCCTCCGGGTCGACTAGGGTGTGGAAGAGGTCGAAGACGACGAACCTAGGTGACATATCGTGCTCAGGTTGTCTGCATGGCAGCGTACAGCAGAGGCAGAAGTACGGTGACGTCGCCCTCTACGGTGACCTGCGGCGCTCTCGCCTTCAGCTTCCCCCATGAGATGGCTTCCTTCATCCTGGCGCCGGACAGGCTACCGTCGAACTCCTGGGCTGTCGTGATGTATACGGCATAGTCAAGACCACCGCGGATCGCGTTCCACCATATGACGTGGTGCTTCGAGATCCCTCCTCCTAGGATGAGGGCCCCCGCCCGCTTAGCCTCAAAGACCATGTCGGCGAGCTTCTGCTCGTCCTTGAGCACGTCGACACTAAGTTTGTGGTTCTGCGAGTACTGCCACAGCTGGTATCCCACCGCGCCGTCTGTGATGCCAGGAACGAAGACCGGGACTCTGTTCTTCCAAGCCCAATAGAGGATTGAGTCGTCCCCGAGCCTCTTCCCGATCTCGGAGCACAGCTCGGAAGTGGAAAGGTCGTCGTTTCCTTGAGACGAGAGCTCTCCGAGCCACCTCGTCATCATCGTCTCGATGAGCGGGCCGTAGCTCCTCTGCGGGACGAAGACGTTCCCGAGGCGGTGGACCCCGCTCCTCTTGAGCTTGGCGTCGTCCGAGTCGAACGTCCCGTGACGGTAGTCTCCAAACGACCTTGCGATGTCGTGGTCGATCGTCCCGCAGGTCGTGACTATCGCGTCGAACCACTTCCTGCGGATCATGTCCTTGAGGACCCCGCGCGTACCCGTGGCGACTATGTCGGCGGGGAATGAGAGGAAGTTCAGCGAGTCGCGGTCATCAAGCATTCTCTGGAGAATCTCAGCGGAGTCCCCGAGCTTCCTGGCGGTGAAACCTCCCGAGTCCTTCATCTGTCTGACAAGTTCCTTCGCGGAGTCTGAAGTGAGCTTGAAGTCCTTGACCTTTGGCAAGTCTGCACGACGCCCGGCCGCAAGCGACTTGAAGCTTTCTAAGTGAGCGGCACCCCCCCTCCCTCTCCTACACCGTCATAGGCTGCACCAGAAACTGATGGGGCGCGCTAGCACTCGGTTGTCCCGCCTCGCTGTAATCCGACTGGCACAGCTCTCAGTCCATGATTTCGCCTTCGCTGAAGATGCAGTGCCCTGACTGTCAGGGCTCTCTTGTAGACGCAGGGGAGGAATTCGTCTGTCCCTGTTGCGGGGTCGTAGCGGAAAAGGAGGTTCTCGAGACAGGAAAGGCATTGGCAGGCACGGTGCCCATCCTCGGCGCCCAGCCCTTGGGGAGCTATCTGGGCTCGATCTCGCCTACCGCGCGCGAAAGGAGTTCGAAGGGGTTCTCGAGCTCCAACTCCACTTACGCATACCTGAAGCTGATTTCTGACAGCGCAGGGAGGGAGGACGGCTCTCTCCATGAGTGCGCGAGGATGATTGAACGGGTGGGCGAGAAACTGTCCCTTCCGGGCTTCGTCCTGGCTCAGGCGGCGAGTTTGGCAAGGAAGGTGCTCCCCCTGAAGGAGGCGAACAGACGAGTGACGATCGCTTCTGTGTCTGCGTTCTCGCTTGACTCCGCCTGCAAGCTCGCCGGAGTGAGGTCGGTCAGCACCAGGGAAATCCTGGAGGCGCACCGCGCCCTAGGGCGGAGAGTGAAGATGAGCTCGCTCATCCAGTTGTCGTTGGACTCCGGCATCAGAACCAAGCCCAGGACGCCCGAGGACTGCCTCACCAGGGTGTTCGTGGGGCTGTCTAGGAGTCAGGGACTGACCGCGCTACTTGATCAGAAGGTTGGCGGCACCGCGGAATATTTCCTCGCATTAAGGCAGCTCGCGGAACGGATACTCGCGCAGTTGGATGAAGTGACCAAGGCTGGACACAGGCCATCGGCGCTTGCGGCCACTTCGGTGTATGCGGCGGACCAACTGCTGGCGAAGCGAGACAGCAGGGAGAGGTGGATCACCCAGAGGGACGTCGCCGAATGTGGGGAGACCGCCGAGTACACCGTGCGCGAGCAATACAGAGAGATCTTCGCGCCCGCGCTCGCTATGTCAGGACCCTCAGTGACAGGGAGAATGCCTGCTCTGTCCGGACGTTGAACCGTCCGTCCGGACCGGCTGCACCCCGGTCTTCGACGGAGATCCGCGCGTGGAGGACGCATGCGGTGACGCTCGTGAGCGAGAACGTCGCCGAGAGCTCCAAGCCTCGGGCCAAAGTCTCAGACGACAGTGGACCGAGAGCGCCGACGAGGGCCTGCTGGACTGGCGGCAACTCGCAATCTGGGAATGCATCGCCAGTTGCGTTGGCCTCAAGAATGCTCTCGGCAGAAGCGCAGAGGTTGATCATCTCTGCCATCGGAACGGGGAGGCTGACCACAGACGTCGTGGAAAGCTTCACCGATATGCCGTCCGGCGGAGACGTCGCGCTCGCGTTCACCGCTGTCCTGAAAGTCAGGTATCCGGGTCTGGAACCGTTGAAGGGGACGAGGAGTGGCGCGTCGTCGATGACGCTCGTGTTCGAGGCCATCATGTAGCTCTCGGCGTGGACCGAGACGCCGTCCATCCGGGCGCCAGCGGAGACAGCGGACAGTGCCTCGACTTCTGGCTGCGCGGT
>JASHVT010000058.1 GCA_030039515.1 Nitrososphaerales archaeon | reverse complement strand
GGCAGGCCTCGATAGCGTATGGGGCCTCCCAGTGGTTCTTGGGGTTGGTCTTCGGAGTCGTCCCGTCGAAGCTCATGTACAGGTTTGAGACGCCCGCGTCCTTCAGGCGCTTCGCCATGCCCGGGTCGAGCGCGAGGTTGATGCCGTTGGTGTTGAGCTGTATGTGGTCCACACCCTCCTCCTTCATTATCCTGATGATCGTCGGTAGGTCTTCCCTAATCGTCGGCTCTCCGCCTGTTATCTGGACGGAGTTCCCTGCGACCGGACGCTCTGCCTTCAGCGAGCGGGCCATCTCCCTGATCTGGTCTAAGGTAGGCTCGTAGACATAGGCGCCCTCTAGGCCCTTCTTGACGTAGAAGAAGCAGTACCAGCACGTCAGGTCGCACCTGTTGGTGACGATGATGTTGGAGAGGCCCGTGTGCGAGAGGTGGTTTGAGCACAGGCCGCAGTTCGCAGGGCAGGAGCAGACGTCCAGCGGCACGTTGGCCGCGTGCGTCCCCTTCCCGTCCTTCCAATAGCGCGAGAACTTGCTGTACATCTCGTACGAGCCGAAGTAAAGCTCCTCAGTCTCGCCATGCTCCGGGCAGGTCTTCGTCATCCAGACCTTGCTGTCCCGTTCGAAGACTATCGCAGGCAGGATCCTGTTACAGTCAGGGCATATCGACTGCGTCTGGCGGATAAAGTTCCCCTTCGACGACTGCTTCCTGAGTTCCAGGCTGACGTCTGCTATTTGGGCCAAGTTAGGCGAGTCGGAGGTACCGTCTCCAAGTGAGGATATAAGCGTTTTAACTTCCCAGAGGGTGAAAAGTTAAGAATCGTGCGTGTGTGGACCCTATGAGATGGAGATCGGCGAGAGGGCGGCGAGCGCCCTCGAGAGACTGGGGTTGACGGGGAGCGAGGTCAAGGCCTACGTCGCGCTACTCAAGGGCGGGACCATGACCGCGAGCGACGTCAGCAGGGAGGCGAGGATACCCTACTCCAAGGTCTACGTGGCTCTGGAGTCGCTGCACAGGCGCGGGTGGGTCGAAGTCCAGAAGAGGAGGCCGATAGTCTACACCGCCAAGCCCCCGGACGCGGCATTGGAGGAGCTGAAGGCGCGGAAGGAGACGGAGAGAATGGAGCTCGAGAAGCTCGCGCTCGACGAGTTGATGGGCATCTACGTCAGCAGAGGGGAACAGGAAAAGCCGGACATCTGGATAATGAGGGGCACGAACGAGATCATGTCGAGGGTCAAGAACCTCCTGCTCAACTGCAGGACCGAGCTCCTGGTCGCCCTGCCTGCGCAGCTCCTCCCCTTCACTGACAGGATAGACCCCATACTCGCCACCTTGAAGGAGAGAGGGGCGAGGACCTTGTTGCTCACCACGCCCGAGCTTCCTCCGGCCAACGCAGAGCAGCTCTCGCGCGTCGCGGAGGTCAGGACCAGAAAGACGATGTACGGGGGCGGCCTCATTTCAGACTCGAGAGAGGTCATCCTGCTGCTCGGCGGCGGAGAGCAGGGCTCGGTCCCCCTGGCCATATGGGCGTCGCATCATGGGCTGGCTAGCTTCGCGAAGGACTACTTCGAGTTCCTGTGGAGCTCCCCTGGGACCTCCAAGCTATGACCAAGGGAGCGGAAGGGAAGGAAGACAGGATACTGGACGGGCTGGTCTCAGAGGCGGACCTGTCTCCTGAGGAGGCGCGGGCGTACATCTCGCTTTTGAGGGACGGGTCAGTCCCGGCGGCCAGGCAGACTGCGGAGACGTCCAAGCTCATGGCGCTGGGAATGGCGATACTTTCCGGCGACGGGAGGAGCGTCGTCCCTGTCCACCCCAGGCTCGGGATAGCAAACCAGTACCGCACCTGGCGGGAACGGGTCGTTAAGGAGGTCAACGACAGGAGGATGAGGACCGACAGGCTCATCTTGGAGCTCATCCCGCTTTACGAGGCGGCGGAGGGACGGAGGAGGCCTTACCAAGGGAAGGGGTAACGCTTTTGGGGAGTCGATATCAGCGTCGTGAAGGCGGATGGACTCGAGCGTGCACTCCAGTCGGAGCGGGCTAGGGAAATGAGCGCCGCGGGGCAGAAGTGCGCCCACGAGGAGATCGTCTTCTACGGGATGGTCAACGTCAACAGGGACAGCTACTTGCAGGGGGTCGTGGACGTCTGGAGGTGCAGGAACTGCAAGAGGCTGTTCTGCGACGACAAGAGGTACGGGGAAGGGCTGAAGGCGAGCGTGGGGTTTGAGCAGGTCCCGGACGACGAGGAGTGGGGGATCCTGACGTGCACGACCGAGAAGGAGGTCTACATGAACAGCCTCGGCGTAAAGCCGGGGAAGAGGATAACTCACGCGTGTAGGAGCGGGGAGGTCCACGAGTTCGTCGTGGGTGAGGGCTACGCGCTCGAGCCGGAGCTGCGGATGCCCATACACAGGCTGTTCCTGGTGAAGGACAACATGAACAAGAACATCGAAGCAGGTTACTACAGGCTGACGATGGCCAAGTGAAGACTGTCGCGACGATCGCGTCTTCGCTCGTTCTGCTCTCGGGAGTGCTTACCGCGTACGCTGGATACGCTCTTGCAGCGGCGCATGCGCTCCAGCTTACCACGCTGGCGCTTGGAGTGCTTCTAATGGCCGACTCGGTCGCGTGCTTCCTCGGCCTCAGGCCTGCCTTCGCGGCAGGGGCCGTCTTGTGCGTGGCGACGGTCCTTGTCGAGGGAGTCGTCGGAGGGAGCGTCTCCTACTGGCAGCTCGGAGTGATCGCTCTTTCGGCCGCGGGCGCTGTAGCCTCCGTTCTAGCGTTCAGGTCGCCGAGCCGGATTCCGGAGCAGGCGAACCCGATGAACCTGCCTGTGTTCGGCTAGAGTGCGAAAGGCTCGAAGGTCCCCGTCCGAACGACCCTGTCGGCGTTTCCCCGAAGCAGCTGCAGGTCAATGCCGCGGTACTCGGTAGAAGGAACGTTCAGCGCGACCAGGGCCCTCCTCAGCACGCTCAGGGCGACCTCCTGTTCCCCCTTCTGGTGATGGACGAACGCGGCGCAGACGAGGATCATCCCCTGGAGCAGGAGTTTGTCGTCGCCTGTCTTCCGTCTCCAGACGCTCTCGAGGACCTCGTGACACTCCCAGTACCTTTCCGAGTTGAAGTACTGGCGTGCCTCGGATATCAGGCCTTTCTCCGACATGTGAGGAGGGGGAGCGTTCAGGTCCCTTACGAACTCGATCGAGTAGATTGGTCTGAGAACGGAAAGGAAGAGCTCCGAGTCGGCGGTGGAAGGGACGAAGTAGTCAAGCTCGAGCGCCCTCTTGGAGGTCCACTTCGGGTTGTGGACATCGGCGCCGACGGTGGCCGCGAGGCGCCGCACCGACCCGAGGAAGTTTTCCTTGGACGGGTCTGACGAGGCGAGCCTGATCAGAAAGCGCATGCGGGTCGCCCTTCACCGCAGGCAATAACACTGTCGGGGCACGTGGACCGGGTAGGTCGCACATGTCGGACAGTTTGAAGACGCGGACTCTCCACTCAAGATCACCTTCATCTGAATTCAGGTGGGCTTATCCGGTCATCGTCCGCGCGTGAGAGACGGACCAGACCAAGGGCTTACGGCTTTCGGCGGCCATTCAAAGGGCGGCGCGAGGACTTTTGCAGACTTGCTCCGCATTGTTGCTGACGTTGCAACTGCATAAAAATGGGAATTAGTTTATATCACGTGAGAGGAGCGCATGTCCAGGTGTCGTACTGTTGGAGTTGGACATCACTTGCAACCTTGAACGCTTCCGTCGGTTTCTGATAAGCAGCACATGTAGGAGCTTCATCCCGGAGTCCTATCTGAGAGACCCCGAGGTCTTTCCTGAGAAGCAGGGCGACCAGGGGTCGATCTACGTGGAGGCCGTGGACAAGGTCGACCTGAAGAAGATAAGCGACATCACCTTCATCAACGCTAGGGACGTGCTAGGGATAATCTACACATCGAAGAGCGGAAACACCAAGCTGAAGTGGCGCGAGTTCAGGGGAAGGATTGGCAGGCTAACCGGAGAGGCGTCGACGAACTCCCTCGTCAACCTGTCGATGGCCAGGATCATATCTCCCGAAGAGGTGGAGTCGATGATGTCAGGTCAGGTCGAGCAGGCGCAAGGAGACCTGCCCGCAGAGGAATCGGGCGAGGGCCAGCAGACGCAGCCAGATGCCTCGACCGAGCCTGGTGCGACGGCCTAGCCGGCGCCGGTGCGCGCACCGCTCAAGCGGTTTATATTGACGGAGAGAGAAGTCTCCCTATGGCAAGGGTCAGGGTAAACAGGATCAGCTCGGTTACAGACCCGACGACGGGCCTCCCTGCGAAACAGATCGAGCTTGTCGAGGTGAGGGACTCGAGGAGGGCGGACGCGTACTCGGGGAGCGACGAAACGAGGATGGTCCAGGGGATGGTCACCCAGCTTCAGGCAATGGGGCTTATGCCTCAGCTCAGGGAGCTCGGATTCTCAAAGGTCGTCATGACTCTGACCGAGACTGAGTATGACATGCTTGGGATCAGGCTGGATGTGAACGAGATCTATGAGCTGGACATCAGGAACGGAGCCCTAGCTCTGAAGAAGATCACAGAAGGGACGTAGGGAGGACGGTGGAGGCATAGGATGACCAAGGTCAAGGTAGGAGACGAGGCGCCGGAGTTCTCGCTGCCTGCTCAGGACGGACGAGTGGTCTCGCTGAAAGACTTCAAGGGCGTGAAGAACGTGGTGCTATACTTCTACCCGAAGGACTTCACGATGGGGTGCAGCGTGGAAGCGAGGACCTTCGGGGAGAACTACGACGAGATCACGAAGATGGGGGCGGAGGTAATCGGCGTCAGCTCAGACACCTCGGAAAGTCACCAGAAGTTCGCGTCGGAGTGCAATGCAAGGTTCCTGCTGTTGAGCGACTCCAACGGGAACGTCAGGAAGGCATACGGAGCGACCGGAACGCTCGGCCTCATGCCGGGTCGGGTTACATTCGTCATCGACAAGCAGGGGATCATCAGGCGCGCTTTCTCCTCCCAGGTGAGGCCTAAGCAGCACGTGGCGGAGGCCATGGACGCGCTGAAGAGTTTGACCTAACTACTACCTGGCCGAGTCTGAGTCCAAGCGCTTGAGCCAGAGAGGTGGTCGCTACGCCCCTCAGGTCATAGCCGCACGTGCTTGGACCTCACATGTTGTGGCCCCAGTCGTATTTTCTAGATTCTTCCAGCAACCATTCTAACCTGCCCGGTGATCCGTCAGGCCAGGATGCAATCGTCAAGTTGATACTGATGATAACCAATGCCCAACAGTAGGTACGACCACGACTCCTCCCCCTGACAACTCAGACAGCCTCCAATAACAAAGCCATGACAACCTCCAGTCTGGATAACACCGCTGACCATGGGAACTTCGAAGAATACAAAGAGAGAGGTTGCAACCAGAACAGTTACAACTCCTATGATGACGATCTTCTGTTTTGCCCTCAAACCGATGCCTACATATTTCAGTTCCTCTGTTCTAAGCATTTCGTATGAAAGCTCGAGTTGGGGTTACTAGCAAGGCACGCCCCCAATGCTCTCTGGGATCTGCCAGTGTGGTGATGCTCGCCCGACCGCGTCCTTGAGAGGGTTAGAAGCCGGGCAACAACGTCACCGCGTGGGAGTGTTTGCTGACTCCTGACTCGGGCGCCGATGTCACCCGAGTCCTGGAGCAGGTATGGCTTGGTAGGTAACACCTTCAGTATAGAAAATCGTCAGAGCTGCACCTCTGATTGCAGGAATTCGATGCGGCCGCCGGGATTCGGACCCGGGCAAGAGGCATCCCCGAGACCTTATCCCTTTGGGAAGCCCCTATCCTAACCACTAGATCACGGCCGCACTGGATCGTCCACCTCCCCTGGGGCGTATAAATCAGATTTCGCCACGTCGCGTCCTCTGCATCCAAAACGACTTTAACGAGCCCGCTCATGGCGAGCCATAGATTGAGCGAGGACCTACTCTCAAGGCTCGTCCCAAGAATTCGCACGATGGAAGGGGGCGGGTACAAGAGGGCGTACATCTACGAAAGCACCCCTGTTGCGAGCGAAACCCACCAGCTGGTTGCGCAGATTCTGGATTCAATCAAAGTGCCGTATCGCACGGGAGTGCGGCTGGCTGATGGCCTCCCGGAGGCAGACTTCCTTGTCAACGGGACGGCGATATTCGTGGACAGGGAGATCAGACCGGTGGAACGGCGGAGGCTGGCCTCGATGAAGGCGAAGTGCGTGCTCATACGAAGAGACTCTCTGAGGAGCGACAGCATGGACCACGGACTGAGGGTCGTAGGCCTCGAAGAGGAGGGCCACCTCCAGACGATCTTCATGGACGACCCTTCGTTCAGCTTCGACTACGCGCACATTCTTCCGAAGACCGAGAAGTGCTCGGTCATGCATGGACACACGTCGAGCGTCCTTGTCGAGCTAATCGGCCGTCCCCTCGACGGGATGGTGGTGGACTTCGCTGTCGCCAAGGACGCGATCAGAGCCGCCGTCATGAGCCTCGACCATAAACTGTTCATCAACGAAGCCTACGTCACGGCCGTGTCCGGAGACACCGTCTCGATGGCGTTCGATACCGTCCATGGGGAATTCGCTATCAAAGCACCCAAAGCGACCACCGTCCTCCTGAAGGGAGAGGCTACGGTAGAGAACCTCGCGGGCGAACTCCTTGGGAGAGTCGCCCCCAGAATGCCTGCGAATGTCACTGCCGTGGGCGTGTATGTGTATGAGGGGCTCAACAAGGGGAGCCACCTCCTGGCAAGGATCCACCAGCGCGGAGTGGACAAGAGACGAAGGAGGCGATAGTGCTTCTATCTGGCGGGATAGACTCAGCTACCGCTCTCTTCCTAGAAAGGAAGAGGTTCGTCATAAGGGCTCTCACGTTCGAGTTCCGCGGGATATCCAGGTCCGAGGTTGTCGGAGCCAGAAGGCTGGCGGCCCTTGCCGGCGTGAAGGAGCACAGGATGGCAAGGCTCCCCGACCTGGCGGAGGCGGAAGACATGCCCCACGGGAGGTTCGAAGGCATGCCGGGCTCCTACATCCCTGGCCGCAACGGCATCTTCTACTCCTACGCGGCGTCCGTCGCAGAAGAGGTGGGCGCGTCCCTCATAGTCGGGGGACACAACAAGGACGACCAGAGGACGTTTCCTGACTCCAGGCCAGCATTCTTCAGGATCCTTCAGAGGGCGCTCAAGAGCGGTTCCAAGGAGCTCGGTTCAAGAGACGTGAAGATCTCGCTACCTCTGGCTAGCATGACCAAGGCCGAAGTCGTCAAGCTGGCACAGGCTCAGGGGGTGCCTTTGGGCATGACCTGGAGCTGCCACCGCGACACGAAGGAACACTGCTGGACATGCGAAGGCTGCCTGGCGAGGGTCAGGGCGTTCGACTCGGCAGGTGTAGAGGACCCTCTCAGGCTCTAGGAAAATTACTTAAGGGGTGGGCGCGAGGTCGCCCTGTCGTCTTGGCGTCCCAAAGGAAGAACGCTGAAGGTACCCTTGGCTACATAGACGCGACCGCCGACGTCCAGTCTGAGGGCTCCCAGGTCCCGGTCGACGCAGGAGTGGCTGGTCTCAGAGTCCTCTTCTCCGACGGAAACCTGTCCATGCCGGTCGAGTTGGACATCCAGACCTCCACCGGCTTCCACAGGGGCGTCCATATGAGCAGGCTCGTGAGGGCCGCCAACGCCAAGAAGGCGAAGAGCGTCGAGAAGTGGGTCAGGTGGATCGCAGCGGAGGTCAACAGGACACAGCCAGGTTCAAGCGTCGTCTGTAGGTACGACATGCCGCATGAGGACAGGTTCGTGGAGATAACCGTCCGCGCGAAAGAGAGGGGGGCGCTGACCTATAGGTTCGCGGTCGAGGGGATGACCGCATGTCCCTGCAGCAAGAAGATGATCGGGGTCGGACACATGCAGCGTGCGAAGCTGACGGTGGTCGTCTCTAGCGCGGGGCCCTTGGACTCGAGGAGCGTAGCCGCCAGGGTCACGGAGTGCTTCTCCGCGGCGCCAAGGGAAGAGATGAAGCGTCTCGAAGAAGCGAAGAAGATTCTGGAGGCGCAAGCGAACCCGAAATTCGCGGAGGATCTCGTCAGAGAGTGCCTGAACCGGTTCCCAAACGCGAAGTACGTAAGCGCGCGGTGCTTCGAGTCGATACACCTTCACGACGCGGTCGCGACATGGTCGTCGAAACCGGGTTGGATGCCGACCTTCTGAGACACTGGGTATCACTTTAAACCGCTTGCCAGGGCCGAGTCTTGAGATGGGCGACCTTCTGATAGGGACGTCGGGGTGGTCCTACGAGGAGTGGAAGGGAGTCTTCTACCCGAGTTCGAGCACCAACAAGCTCTCCTTCTACTCGAGCCTGTTCTCCACGGCCGAGATAGACTCGACGTTCTATGCGTTCCCATCGAAGGGCCTAGTCAACGGGTGGGCAAGGAACACACCAGACAGTTTCGTCTTCTCGGCCAAGCTTCCACGGCTCATCACGCATGAGAAGAAGCTGAGCCTCGAGAGCGGGGCAGAGACCGAGCTCGTGAAGTTCCTCAGCCTCATGAAGCCCCTCATAGCCAGCGGAAGAATGGGCCCGATCCTCATTCAGCTCCCCCCGAGCTTCTCCTATGAGAAGGACAGGGACAGGCTGACGTCATTCTTGGCCGTCTTGCCTGAGGACGTCCGTTTCGTTGTGGAGTTCAGGCATCCCTCCTGGCTCAGAGAAGACGTCTGGTCGGAGCTTGAGAGCAGGAACGTAGCGAACGCCATCGTCGATGAGCCGCTCCTCCCGCCCGACCCCATAGTGACCACAGACTTCGCGTTCGTCAGATGGCATGGAAGGGGGGCGCACCCATGGTACAACTACAGATACAACGACAAGGAGCTTCAGAACTGGGCCCCCAAGGTAGAGGAGGTCGCGCGGAAATCCAAGAAGGTCTATGGATACTTCAACAACCACTTCAGGGGCTTCGCCATCGAGAACTCTCTGAAGATGATGGCACTGCTGGGCGCGTCGGGAGCGCGGCAGGATGAAGCAAGGAACAGAGCCACGGCGTTCCTCGAAGGCGGGAAGGTCGCCGCGCGAGGAGAGACGAGCATGCTCGAGTTCATGGGCGACACGGGGCATCATACTTGAAGGCGAAGGTCCTTCTGGACGGAGGCAGGCCGAAGGTCAGGCCTGAGGAGCTCAGGGGCATGATCGTAGCCGCCGGCATCAAGGTGGGAGACAGGAGCGCAGACATCGCTGTCGTCGTAGGAGGCGATGGGATGTTCAGCAGGTACGGCAGGACCGAGGAGATACCCTTGCTATTCGTGGGGGTCAGGTCGAGCAGGCCGACGGGCTCCAAGGCGG
>JASHVT010000057.1 GCA_030039515.1 Nitrososphaerales archaeon | reverse complement strand
AGTGGGAGTAACCAGCATGTCGTGGGAGGCGCCAAAGCGTCCACGAGTTCGAATCCCACCAGGCCCGCGTCAATCTCAACGGAGACTGAGCGAACAGCGACATGTCTGTGCTAATGTCCTAATGGGAAGACCTGAATCCTTAACGTCCGCGCAGAAATCCCAACTCCAATTTACTTAGTTGAATGTTTAATACGAATCGTCGGCCATCCCGAAAAGTGAGCAGGAGACCGTACCCTGGGTTCTACTTCTCGAATGACGCGAGGATGTTCCACGTCGTGGTCAAGATGAAGGACGTCCCAGGCGCGCTCAGCGACGTGCTTTCGACGCTGCACGAAACGGTGGACTTGGTGTCGAGCTTCAGCTACAACCTAGGCGACGGCACGGCCATGCTCAGCTGCTTCGGGAGGTCGTTGTCACCTGACGGGAATCCGGCTCAGGTTAAGGCAGCCCTGGAGCAGTCGCCGATGGTCGTGGAGTGCCAGGTCAAGAAAGGAGGGAACGGAGTCATCGTGGACACCTACCACGACGGCGTTGAGATCGCCCCAGGCAGGCCGGCGATAGTAATCGACGTCGCAGGCTTCTCCCGTGTGTGCGACCACATCTCCAAGCTCATGGGGACGGGAGGGGAGACGATACTCTTCGAGGAAGGCTCAGCCCTCGGCCAGATGTCTGGGAGATTCCTCAAGGACAAGATTGGGCAAGGCCGCCTCGACCAGAGGGTCGAAGCCGCGCTGGACATGTACAAGGCAGCGGGATGGGGTTCTGGGAGTCTGGACGTGGAGAGGAACGGAGCGCAATACAGAATCACGGTCAGGAACTGCCTAGAGTGCTCCGAGCCGAGCGCCGTCAGAAAGGAGTGCGTCTTCCTGAAGGGACACCTTCTCCGCTTGGTCGGCTCGCTCTCAGGCGAGGAGTTCGGGATCGAAGAAACGAAGTGCAGGCTCAGAGGGGCCGATTGCTGCGAGTTCCTGCTCGCAAGACGCGAAGCGGAAGCGACGTAACCAAGATAGGCCCAAAATATTAAGAATGGAAAGACATCCCTTCGTTTGTTAATACAACTATTGACAAATCATAATAGTCTTTATATACAATCCTGCCGCCGTGATTGGTTGTGGAATACACAGCATACGACGTAAAGGCCAAGAAAAAGGTCAAAATCCAGAACCCCAAGCCAGTCAAAATGAAGAACGGACGCTGGGCCGTGAAAGGCACCAGTCCGGCAACTGGTATCAACGTCTTCAGGATTCTCTCCGCAGAGGAATCCAAGAAGCTGCACAAGTAGTCGCCTCGACCTTCGCAAGCCGTGTCTCCACGCGAGTTCCTAAGCGCTCGCTAGGCTCAGGGAGGGATCCCTGAGTCGGCGGGCGATCCAAACACGCCCTTTCTGAGTCTCAGCGCCAGAGTCCAGGCCGGCGCCAACCGGTTTGGGTTGGTCAAGGCTCGCCTTGGCTGACCCAGATCACGTTTCCATCGAGGTCTTCGATCTGCGCTATCTCCCCTCCCCACTCTGTCTTGGTGTAGTCCTTAGCGAATTTGACCCCGTTTTTCTTCATCCTTTCCACGTCGCTCTTCAGGTCTTTGCTGTAGAGACCTATCCCTGTGTTGCCAGGCTCCAGCTTGCCTTGGCAGAGATGCAGCTTCCATCCAGCACCTTTCGGCCGCGCGGTCACCCAGTGACCATCCTCCTCAGTCTCGAAGCCGAGCATCTCTCGGTACCACTTCGCAGACTTGCTTGCATCCGAGACCATCACAGCTACGCTGAAGTCATTTGAAACCATGTCGAGGTGCAGTTTCGGCCCGACTATTCGGTCTTTCGGTTCGGATAATCGTCCAGAAAGCTCTGGTTCCGCCACTCTTATGTCCGAGCAGCAGGAGGGACGAAGGAGCTTGTCTGCACGCATGGTCGGGAACATCACTGAGCTGGTGGGGAACACGCCCCTCGTCAGGCTGGCAAAGGTGACCAGTGGAACGAAGGCGCAGATCTATGCCAAACTCGAGTACCTCAATCCTGGAGGAAGCGTCAAAGACAGGATTGGCCTCTCGATGATCCTCGACGCCGAGCGCCGTGCTCTCCTCAAACCTGGAGGGACCATAGTGGAACCTACATCCGGGAACACAGGGATGGGCCTGGCGCTCGCCGCTATCCAGCGAGGGTACAAGATCATCTTCACCTTGCCCGACAAGATGAGCAAGGACAAGGTCGATCTCCTGAGGGCGGTAGGCGCCGAGGTGCGTGTAACTCCGACGAACGTCCCACCTGGCCACCCCGCGGGATACATCGAGCTGGCCAAGGCGATCGCGAGATCCACACCGAATGCATTCATGCCTAACCAGTACGAAAACAGAGCGAACCCAGCAGCCCACTACGCTACCACCGGACCTGAGATCTGGTCGCAGACTCGAGGAAAGGTCGGGGTACTAGTCGCAGGCGTGGGTACGGGAGGGACGATCTCAGGGGCCGGGAGGTACCTCAAGGAGATGGACCCGGCCATGACCATAGTCGGCGTAGACCCGGAAGGGTCGATACTCGCCGGCCTCCATGCAGGAAGGAAGCGCGTCGCGGCACCGTATAAGATCGAAGGGATAGGCGAGGACTTCCTTCCACCGACCCTGGACCTGAAGGTGGTAGACAGATTCGTCACCGTGTCGGACAGAGAGGCGATGACGATGACGCGCCGGCTCGCCAGAGAAGAAGGGATACTGGCCGGGAGTTCGTCGGGCGCCGCAGTCGCGGGGGCCTTGAAGGTCGCGCCTGAGATGGACGCGAAGCTCATGGTCGTGATGCTGCCTGACACAGGCCGGAGCTACCTGAACAAGGTCTACAACGACGCATGGATGGAGGAGCAGGGATTCCTCCCGTCGTCCTCCCGACGCGTGCGGGTAGAGTCGCTCATGAGATTGAAGAAGAGCAGGCGCAAGCTCACCACAGCATCCCCGAAGGACTCGCTTTCGAAGGCATCGAAAGCGATGGCGGCCCACGGGGTGTCATATCTTCCGGTAGTGGAAGACGATGTCCAGGTAGGCTGCCTGACGGCTTCATCTCTGCTGCTGAAGATTGGGGGGCCGTCAAGGAGGGTCGAGGAGGCGATGGAGCCTCCCCTCCCTACGGTCGACCTTAACGGGTCTGTGATGGTCCCAGGTAGCCTGCTCGGTGGGCGCGGCGCAGTCGTGGTCACAGAGAAGCAGAAACCGGTAGACGTGCTCACCGCGATGGACGTGGTAAAATATGTCGCGAAGTGATGAACTAGGCTTCGGCACGAGGGCCGTCCACGCGGGCGAGGAGCCCGACTTCACCAGGACGGGCGACGTTAACGTCCCCATCCACTTGAGCGCGACCTTCGCCAGGATGGAAGCGGACAAGCCCACTGCAGGGATGGAATACTCGAGGACAGGGAATCCGACACGCGCCGCGCTCGAAAAGAGGCTGGCTTCACTCGAGAACGCGAGGTTCGCGCTTGCATTCTCGTCGGGCATGGCGGCAGAGACGACCCTGCTGCTCTCTGTCCTCTCGAAAGGAGACAGGGTGGTGGCGGAGAACGACCTCTACGGCGGGACGGTCCGGCTGTTCGAGAGGACGCTGTCGAAGTTCGACATATCGTTCACCTACGTCGACTCTCGCAGCCCGGCAGCTGTGAGACGGGCCCTCAAGGGCGACGTGAAGGTCGTTTGGCTGGAGAG
>JASHVT010000056.1 GCA_030039515.1 Nitrososphaerales archaeon | reverse complement strand
CTTCGTGGCCGGTGCCAAGCAGGGCTGGCAAGGGAGGATCAAGGTGACCCAAGTAGCCAACAGGTTTGCGACAGGGACCGTAGTCGGCGGGACCGAGGGCATGCCATCTGGCTCAGAGGGACACGCCACCGCAGGTGAAAGCGAAGAGCACGGGATGTAGAGTCCCGCGAGGGGCTTCTTCCGAACAGGCGGCTCGTCCTGACGACGGCCGCTCCGTTTCATTTTGATGGAGTCTGACTCTGGCTCCGTCCTCTTTGCATGCCACCGTACGCGCCGAGTGACCCGAGCTCCCGGCCTCGACAGATGACTTTCGTTCAGGCCTTGACTGCAGGCCTGACTGACTGGCCGACCGAGCTGGACAGCCACGACGGTACCACCCTGTCCAGGTACTGCATGAACTTCCAGATCCCTACGTTCAGCTCAACGTTCCCAGCCCGGTCGACCACTCGCTCTGGGAAGGCTATCCCACAGCCGTAGAGGCGCTGGGCGACGACTCCGGTCCTCTGGTCGTAGCGCGAAAGGTCGACCCCTTCGACCGGAATGCTCCGCGGGGAGAACCCCACCCCGTAGACCACCTTCGAGCACTGCGGCAGGTAGCGCTCCACCTGCTCGGCGCTCGCGTCCACCCTCAGCAGCTTGCCTTCAGGCACCGACCCCATCTTGGTCCTCGCCCACTCCGCGGTGGCCCCTTTCAGCCCCGTGTTGTCGCGGAGGGTCCACTCGCCGTAGTCTACCGCGTATCTGAGGGGGCTGCGGTAGAAGTTGATCACGCGGCTTGCGCCCGCGTCTATCAGATTGCGGACGGCCATGACGGCCGAGTGCGAGGAGCCGAAGACCCCCACTACGTCCTGCGGATCGACCGCCCGCTTGGCTCTCCCGGCGTCGAGGGCATCCTCCAGAGCGATGCGCGGGAGGGGATATCCCAGGCCCACCGGCTCGGCCCCTATCGCGAGTACCACGCTCTGCGCGCGGACGGCACCCCAAGGAGAGGTAGCCACATAGCGGCCTCCGCCACTCTCGATCTTTGCTATCTCCGACCTGATGGCCTTCACCTTGGGCATGAGGTTGCCGGTGACCCACTGGAGAGGCTCGACGACGTTCTCTAGGAGGCAGGTGCCCTGAGGGTCCAGGCTGTCCAGGGCGAACCTCGCTCTCTCGCCGTCGTACCCGAAGGACCTGCAGCCATTGAGGAACTTCCTGAACAGGCGGACCTTGGTGTTGCTTGACACTCCCCGCCACTTCCTGCCCAGGTCACCGACGCTGAACTCGGGGTCGACCCAGGCAATCGAGCCAGGCCGGACCCCGTTGTCGATGAGCTTGCCAACGGCAGCGATGCCTGCGGGACCCGCACCGACAACGAGCCAGTCGCAGCTATGCTCGGCCTGGCGAGGGGACGCTTTCGCCTCCCAGGACTGCGGCCTTGGCGGACTACTGGCTCCTGATGGCCCCAACGGAGCTGAGCCTCCCCTGGTTGCGCAGCTTGATCTCACGCCACGTTGCCGGCGGTGAGACGGGTTCCCTCGCCATAACCTCCTCGAACTCCTCGAAGCTGTGCCACATGAGCATCCTGTTGTGCCTCGCCTCGAAACCTATCGTAGACGAGGTCTTGAAGGAGAGGTTCCTGTTGCTAGCGCAGTCAGACCCTGCGTAGTGCGCCGGATACAGCTCCACGTAGTCAGGGAGCGACCTCAGCCTGACGAGGGACTCGTATGCCTGCCTCAGGGTGCCGTGCCCCACCAGGTCCAGCCGGCCGATGTCCCCGACGAAGAGCGAGTCTCCCGTGAAGACCCCCCACGGCTCGGTCGCCCTCTTCTTGTCGCGATACAGGAACGACATGCTCTCCTGCGTGTGTCCAGGGGTCCTCATTCCGACGAGCGAGGCGTCTCCGACCTCGATCGAGTCACCTTCGTCCACCTGGGTGTAGTCGAACGAGACGTCGGTCCCCTTCGTCATCACCAGCAAGGGCTCGCCCCTTAGCTTCTCGACAAGCTTTCTAGCGCCGCTGACGTGGTCGGAGTGAACATGCGTGTCGATCACGTGCGTGATCACGCAGCCTTCCCCCTTCGCTGCCGAGAGGTACTGCCCGACGTCTTCGGACGGGTCGATGACCGCCGCGACCCCGCTCCCCGGACAGCAAACGAAGTAGCTTATGCAGCTGCCCTCACTGTTGTACATCGGTCTGATGTAAGGCAAACCTCTCGAGCCTCAGGGCGCCGTCTCCGGGCGGTCCAATCACACGTGACAATGCATTACAGGTAATTAAAGATTCGTGGTGATGGACGTTCTGTGAAGTCTTGGGTTGACAAGGGCTCCCCGACTTGGGCTGTGTCCGCTGAAGGAGTCTCTTCTTTTGGAACAGCCAACTGACGCACCTTCGCCCTCCTCAGTTGCATGGTAGTCCCAGTTTTCGGGCCATCTCAACGGGGCAGTTTTAAATAGCATGAACGAGAGTGTAGCTTGAGTGAGTGGCCTATGGCCACGCAGTGGGAGGCGACGCGGAGATCACTCCCCTAACCTCCCCTTATGATAACGCAGGGAATATCTTCAACCCATATCCGTCATAAGACCCTCCCTTCGAGTCAAATTTCGCCTCTACCCTGTGGAAATATCTCGCCCAGTTCGTAGTGTGGAAAGACGGTTGATTGGCTCGGTATTGCTTTCTGATGCAATATGCAACGCAGTCCACCAGTTGCGAGAGATTCCTCCATTTCGAATCTGTGAAGAGCGGGTCTTCAATCAGATAGTCGAGCTTGCAATAGTATG
>JASHVT010000055.1 GCA_030039515.1 Nitrososphaerales archaeon | reverse complement strand
TGAGTCTGTCTGAAGTGAGTCATAAAACGCCTGCAATTCTTTGTGAAGCCTTACTTCAGAACATGGGATGCGCAAAAAAGACCCCTTTCGCTGATTAGGCTAACCAAAGCCTCGATACTTAACCATTGAGGATAAAGGAGACATGCTTACGACTTGAGATTCTTCTCTATCTTCCGTTCCCACTCTTCCTGAGTGATGACACCTCAAGGAAGGTGATGGTCGAACTCGTCGTCCAACGCAATCCGAAGGACTTGGAGAAGTGGAACAGAATGTGGGAAGAGATGAAGGACGGATCGCTTCACCCTAGGGAACTGAAGGAATTCTACGACAGTTTGATGGCAAAGAAAAACGCGAGAGGACAGAAACCGAAGTAGACGTGCAAAAGACTTTACAGAATCTCGGGTGACGAAGGGAACGGGCAGCTACGTGGTCGCTTGCAAAACCATCTCACAGCTTACTGGCGATTGACGATGATGGTCGAGGACTAGGCCCCAGAGTGGCAGTTGAGGTCTTCGTAGCAAAGAAACGTCGTCACGTTCCCGGTCGTGGTGTTGAATGTGACGTAGGTCACCGTCGTGGGTTGCACCGAGACTGAGAAGTAGTAGTTCTCCACCACAGGAGGGCTACCTACTTCATAGGTGATGTTCAGGTCGTACACCCCAAACCCCCCATCCAGTAGAGATGCCCATCCGCTCGAGTTTGTCACGGCGGGTTGGAGGGCCTCGGTCTGGAGTGCGTCGTTGCAGTAACCTTCTGCCTCTCCACCCATCCTCGCCCCCGATATGGGAGCGATAGGGTCGGAGAGCCCGCCCTCGACGACTCTGATTATGACCCCGATGGTTGGTCCGAGCACAGTACAGGACGTTGTCGCGACGCTCGTCTTGCTTCCGGGGCTCGTGACGGAAGCAGCCCCCACGAGGTAGCCGAGACCGGCACTTGTGACGATGGCCACGGCCAACAAGGAGGCGACCACCCTACTCCGCATGTCATGAGGTTTACCCGCGAGGCGTATAGTTCTGCCCCCGGAGGGCGTTTCAACTCGACTTGAGCCTCATTGGGCTCAGTCTAGCCGTCGACCTCAAGCTAGCGGGAGAACGTCTAGCCGCTCTAACAGTCAGTTGCAAGATCATGGCGACGGCCCGACGCGATAGGGAAGAGTTAAGGGGATGGAGTGGGGGGACGACCTGAATGCCTGAACGGATCTGTCCGGAATGCAAGGAAGGGATTCTGCTCTACGACGCGCCCACCAAGAGGTTCGGCTGCAAGAGATGTGGCGCGTTTCTGACCAGCGACCAGCTTGCCGACGCGAGGCTGAAGGCCAGGACTCCTGAGGAAGACGAGAGGAGGAAGCGGTCGAGGCAGCAAGCCGACTACCTAGAATGGTGGCTGAGCGGTAACAAGAAGGAGTAGAGTCCTGAAGTGGAACCGCGCGTGTTCAGCGCCTAGCGGACAGCCTGGCCCTGGCAGACCTTCCGAAGTAGTCGGAGACCACGTTGCGTGTGCCCTCGTTCATCTCGAGCGCCAGCGACTCTCCTTCGGTGAACCATCCCCCGTCGGACGACTCCTCGTTCATCCGAAGCGTGCCGCCGACCACCCTCGCAAGGTAGTCGACCAGCACGAAGTGGTACTCCACGCGCCCATCGCGGTCGTAGTGCAGGTCAGTCCCCACGTCGATGAGCCGCTCGATCCTCACTTCGAGCCCGGTCTCCTCCTTGACCTCTCTCGCGGCTGCCGCCTTCGCGGTCTCGCCGAGCTCGACCAGCCCTCCGGGGATCGCCCACAGCCCCGCGTTCGGGGGGAAGCGCCTCTTGAGCAAAAGGACCCTGCGCCTCTTGTGCACCACCGCTCCGGCGCCTACCAGCGGGAGCGACGGGTACCTGCGCCTGTCGCGCATTTGTCCCGTGCAAGCTCACACTCGTTTTAAGGCTGAGTCTCGGAGGCGCGGCAATGCTTGACGTGGAGATGCTCACCGTCGGCAAGGAGCTTCTC
Organism: Nitrososphaerales archaeon; assembly: GCA_030039515.1. Classification (GTDB taxonomy): domain Archaea; phylum Thermoproteota; class Nitrososphaeria; order Nitrososphaerales; family Gagatemarchaeaceae; genus UBA183. The sequence continues at coordinate 14,597 of JASHVT010000055.1, read as the reverse complement.
ATCGGGAGGACTGTGAACACCAATGCTGCCTGGGTGGGCGGAAGGCTTGCCAGGGCGGGGAGCATGCTGAGTCGGGTGACCACGGTGGACGACGACCTGGACGAGATATCGACATCGCTCAGAGAGGCAATCGCGAGGCGCCCCGACTTCATCATCGTGGTTGGAGGGCTCGGCCCTACGCCCGACGACATGACGCTGAAGGGACTGGCCCGGGGGCTGGGCGTCCCTCTCAAGCCCAACCCGACCGCGCTGCGCCTCGTGAAGGAGCACTATGCCGAGAGAGGGCTGGCAGGGGTCGAGATGACCAAAGCTAGGAGGAAGATGGCCATCCTTCCTGCAGGGTCAGATCCCGTCAGGAACGAGGCCGGGACCGCCCCAGGGGTCAGGCTCCGGGCAGGCAGGACCGTCATCTTCTCGCTCCCGGGAGTCCCCGCCGAGATGCGCAGCATCTTCAGGCGCACTGTCGAGCCTGAGCTGCTTGCGAAGCTGGGTTCGCTGCACAGGAAGTACGTCAGGCTGAAGCTTGAGGGCGTCCTCGAGTCCGCGCTCGCGCCAGCGATCGCGAAGGAGCTCAGGGAGCACCCTAGCGCGTACATCAAGTCGCATCCGCGAGGGACCAGGGAAGGGGTCTCCAGGATTGAGCTGGACGTCGCGGTCGTCGGCAAGGTACGCGACGCAGTCGAGTCAGAGGGCGAGGCGATCGCGGCTGACATGGCGGCCTGGGTCAGGGCCGCAGGAGGAACCGTCATATCTTCCCCGAGCGGTGCGCGCGGGCGCGGGGCTTGATGTAGACGGACCTCACCTTTGTCACGGGGACGGCCGGGTCAGGGAAGTCGACGCTCGCCGCCGCGCTGAAGGCGTGGTACGTGAACAGGGACGAAGACGCGATCGCTGTGAACCTCGACCCGGGAGTCGTGGACCTCCCGTACGACGCCGACGTTGACGTCAGGGAGAGGGTCGAGCTCCAGCAGGTGATGGAGGAGTACGGGCTGGGGCCCAACGGCGCCCTGGTGCTCGCGACGGACATGATCGCAACGAAGCTGAGCGAGGTACAGGACGACATCGACTCCTTCGATGCCGAGCACGTGATAGTGGACACGCCGGGACAGATCGAGCTGTTCGCCTTCAGGGAGAGCGGGGAGTTCGTCATCAGGGAGACCAAGGCTGACTCGAAGGCGCTCCTGTTCCTCTACGACCCGCTCCTCGCGAACACCCCGGCGAACTTCCTCTCCATCGCGCTCCTCTCCGCGTCCGTGGGACTCAGGATGAACGTACCGAAGATATCCGTGCTGACCAAGAAGGACATGGCGAAGGAGTCTTCGGCGACCATTCTCGGCTGGAGCAGGAATGCGAAGTCGTTCGAAGACGCTCTGGCGAAGACGCAAGGGGAGCAGTACTCTCTCTACTCGGGGCTGTTCAGGAGCGTCAGGAAGCTGTCGGTGGGGGAGGACCTCTATCCGGTGTCGGCGACGTCCTCGGAGGGGATGATCGCCCTGGTGGGCGAGTTGTCCAGACTCTACAGCGGCGGCGAAGAGTTCACCGGATGAGCCCGGCGAGGAACGCCTGCACCGCTTTCCCCAGTGCCTCGGGCTTCTCCAGCGGGAGCATGTGTCCGCAGTCTTTCACGTAGACGGCTTCAGAGCCGACTATCCTCTCGTTGAGGAACCGCGACCACTTTGGAGGGGTCATCTTGTCGTCGTCCCCGCAGATGATTAGCGTCTTCGCGGTTATCTCCGGGAGTCTGGCCCTGACGTCGAAGCCGTCGCAGGCGAGGTAGTCGTTGAGGAAGACCGGGAGGTTCGAGAGGGAGAGCGCTGCCCTCGCCTCGCGTCCCAGGCCGAGGTCGATGGCATGAAAGCTCATGGGAGTGATGGCGCTCTCTATCGCCTTCAGGGGCATGTCCCTGAGCCCCTCGACGATGGAGGGGAGGACACCGAGCTTGGCACCCGCGCCCGCGAGGATGAGGCCTCCGACGTCTTCCGGGTAGTCCAACGAGAGCGTGAGTGCGATGGCGCTGCCCATCGAGTGGCCGCAGACTGTCGGCCTCGAGAGCCCTTTCTCCATGACGAAACCGTGCACCGCCTCCGCGTAGTCCGCTATCGTCCTGCATGTGATCTCTCCAGAGGGGTGGCCTGGCAGGTCGACCGCGTAGGCCGTCGCTTTTCCCGAGAGGAACTGGAGGCTCCGCTTCCAGAGCATGTTGTTCCCTCCTGCGCCATGTACGAGGACCGCGTCAGATGGGGCTTCGTGCGTCAGGGAGTCGAGCATGTTGAACCGACGCCCGACGTGGCTTTAATCCTGTTCGGGTCGTGGACTCGTGCTCTAGACTCCGGTGGAAACTGTCACACTGGGCACGCGCCAAGAAGAAGCGACAGAGCGTGGCGACCATGGTGGTCTGCGAGAAGAGAGATAAGGGAGGCGAGAAGGTCGCAACCGCTTGGCCCGGGCGAGAACCCTCCGCCTCAAGGACATCGTCTCACGCGGGAGAATCGTCGTCGCACCCGGGGTCTTCAGCCCATCCGCAGCCAAGATCGCGGAGAAGGTGGGATTCGAAGCAGTCTATTTCTCTGGAGCAGGGTTCTCCAACCTGCTCGCCCTCCCTGACCTCGGCATCACGACGCTGACGGAGGTGTCTAGGGCGTGCCGCGAAATCGCTTCGCAGGTCGACATCCCCCTAGTCGCAGACGCGGACACGGGGTTCGGCGAAGCGGTCAACGTCGCGAGGGCAGTCAAGGAGTTGAGGGCCGCAGGCGCCGCGGGGATGCACATCGAAGACCAGGTCCTCCCAAAGCGCTGCGGGCACCTCGACGGAAAGGAGCTCGTCGCGACGGACGAGATGGTGAAGAAGGTGATATCCGCCAAAGAAGCTGCGGGCGATGACTTCGTCGTCATAGCACGCACAGACTCCAGGGCCGTCGAGGGGATGGACGCGGCAATCGAGCGCGCCCGCACCTATGCGAGGGCAGGCGCCGACATGGTCTTCCCGGAGGCGCTCGAAAGCAGAGAGGAGTTCGCGGAGTTCAGGAGGAAGGTCGACATCCCGCTGATGGCCAACATGACTGAGTTCGGCAAGACGCCCTACATGACTGCGAAAGATTTCGAGAGACTGGGCTACAGTCTCGTGATCTTCCCGGTGACAGCTTTCAGGGCCGCGATGAAGGCTGTCGAGACGGCTCTCAGAACACTGAAGTCCGAAGGGACGCAGAAGGGGATTCTTCCATCTCTGATGACCCGCGAGCAGTTCTACGACCTGATAGACTATCACAGGTACGAACAGGCGGATAGCAAGGCGCTCGACGAGGCGAGGCGCATCAGCCGTAGACGAGCTTAAGGCGGGCATGGAAAAGGGTCGCTCGATGGAGGGGCAGCTCAGGGCGCCGAAGGGGCTGGCTGGCGTCGCGGTGACGGATACGGCCATAGCGAAGAGCGATGCGGACGGGTCTCTGCTCTACAGGGGATACCCAATCGAGGAGCTCGCCGCGAATGCCGGGTTCGAGGAGACGGCGTACCTAGTCCTGAGCGGGAAATTGCCCAAGCCCGCGGAGCTCAAGGCGTTCTCCTCCGACCTTGCGAAGAGGTCTCACGTTGAGGCGAAGGTCTTCGAGATCATGGGCGATCTTGGTCCTGACGCGCACCCGATCGACGTGTTAAGGACTGCGACATCTGCGCTCGGGAGCATAGACAGGGAGAGCGACATCAGAGGGAAGGAGCTGTCCATCGAGGCGAAGATGTCGACGCTGGTCGCCAACTGCAGGCGCGTTCCCCGCGGCGAGGCGCCCCTCGAGCCGGCAGGAGCAGGAGGGTTCGCAGGCAGTCTTCTGAGCATGCTCACCGACAGGGATGCAACTGATTACGAGAGGTGGGTCTTCGAGAGGACGCTCATCTTCTACATGGAGCACGACCTCAACGCGTCCTCGTTCACGGTGAGGGTCGTCGCTTCGACGCTCGCCGACCCATACGCGGCAGCCGCGGCAGGGTTGGCAGCTCTCAAAGGGCCTTTGCATGGGGGCGCCAACGAAGGCGCGATGCAGATGCTCCTCCAGCTGAAGAGTCCGGAGGCCGCGGTCTCGTACGTCGACGAGGCGCTCATGGAGAAGAAGAAGGTGATCGGCTTCGGGCACAGGGTCTACAAGGACTTCGACCCCAGGGCGAGGCTCTGCAAGGAGTATCTCAGGGAGATGATCAAGAGGAGGAAGGGGGACGAGATGCTATACAGAACGTGCGACGCGCTCGAGAAGGAGATGTGGGAGAAGAAGCGGCTCCCCCCCAACCTGGACTACTACGCCGCCCCGATCTTCTACTTCCTCGGAATCGACATCCCGCTGTACACACCGATCTTCGCTGCGAGCAGGGTCTTCGGATGGATGGCGCACTACAACGAGCAGGTCGAGGAGAACAAGCTGATCAGGCCCGACGCCACGTATGTCGGCCCGGCAGGACTGAAGTACGTACCGCCGGAACGCAGGTAGCTTCCTTACTGTACGAGTCTGGCTGCGGCCTCGGCTACGCTGATCTTTCCTTCGAGCACTAGCTTCGCGAGCGCGTCTGCCTTGGATGTCGACGACGTCTCGACTCTCCGCATCGCCTCGGCCTTCGCGGCCTCGACCACCATCCCCCTTATGCTCCGCAGTTTCAGCTCCTCCGACCCGTCGTCCAGCCGTGAGCGTATTGCTTCAGTCGCCTGCATTAGTCTGTCGATTCCTTCCCCTTTCAGCGCCGAGACGGTGAGGACGGCGGGCGACCTCCCTTTGGAGCCGCGGAGCATCGCGAAGAGGCTCGACACCATCTGTCCCGCGCCCCCGAGGTCGGACTTGTTCACCACATACACGTCCCCCACTTCCATCAGGCCCGCCTTTGACGCCTGGACGTCGTCCCCCATGCCTGGCATGAGGACCACGAGCACCGCGTGGGCGATGCCGACGACCTCGATGTCCGCCTGGCCGATGCCGGCTGTCTCTAGGATCGTGACCTCGAACCCGGCGGAGTCGAGAATCTGCAGCGCGTCCGAGGCCGCCCTCGACAGCCCGCCGGACCAGCCCCGCGAAGCCATCGACCTGATGAACACGCCTTCGTCCGATGAGTAGGCCTTCATCCTGATCCTGTCGCCGAGGAGAGCGCCCCCTGTGATCGGGCTGGACGGGTCGACGGCAACGACGCCGACCTTGAGCCCGTTCCGCCTGTAGCCGTCTATGAGCCTGCCAACGAGGGTGCTCTTCCCGGTCCCGGGCGGGCCGGTCACACCGATGACGAATGCCCTTCTGGGCGGCCTCAGGGCCCTCATCAGGGCCCCCGCAGAGTCTGGGTCGTCTTCGGCCAGCGAGATCGCCTTCGCGACGGCGGCGCGGTCTCCTCCCCTGACCGCGGAGGCGAGCTTCAAGACCTGCATTGACGTACAGAGGCCCGCCGCCGGCGTCGCATTTATCGGTTGAACAGAGGCGACATTTATCTCACCCCGCCCCGCTGTCGGCGCTGGCTTGCTCAGGAGCGGGCGCGAGGCGTACTGGAAGCGGAAGGTCAAGCAGACTGTGGAGAGGAGGGCGAAGCGCGGCCCGATGTTCGACGCGAAGTCGATGGAGGCCGTGTCGGAAGGAATGAGGCAGTGGAGGTCGAAGGTATACGACGAGTGGTCGAAGGGCTCGCCGGAGCTCCGTGGGGACTATCAGACGGCGTCGGGCGTCCCCCTGAAGCCCCTGTACACCCCGGCGGACGTCGCCGACCTCGACTACGCGAGTCAGGGGTTCCCCGGAGTGTTCCCGTTCGAGCGGGGGGTCTACCCCAACATGTACAGAGGAAGGCTCTGGACGATGAGGATGTTCTCCGGCTTTGGGACACCCGAGGACACCAACAAGAGGCTGAAGCACCTCCTGAGTCATGGGGAGACCGGGCTCAGCATAGCCTTCGACATGCCGACCCTCTACGGCTACGACTGCGACCACGAGAGGGCGCACGGCGAGGTCGGGAGGTGCGGGGTGAACGTTTCGTCCCTGAAGGACATGGAGGTGATATTCGGGGGGATCCCGCTGGACAAGGTCAGCACGTCGATGACCATCAACGCGCCGGCGACGGTGCTGACGTGCATGTACGCGGGAGTGGCGAAGAGGAGAGGGGTGCCGCTCTCAGCGCTCAGGGGGACTGTACAGGCGGACATGCTGAAGGAGTACATCGCGCAGAAGGAGTGGGTCTACCCCCCGGAGGCACACCTCAGGCTGGTCAGGGACCTGATGGTGTTCTGCACGAAGGAGATGCCGTTGTGGAACTACATCAGCATCAGCGGATATCACATACGTGAGGCGGGGTCGAGCGCTATCCAGGAGCTCGCCTTCACCCTGGCAGATGGGTTCGGTTACCTGGAGCTCGGTAGGGAGGCGGGACTGAAGGTGGAACAGTTCGCGCCGCGCCTAAGCTTCTTCTTCAACTCCACGATGGACTTCTTCGAGGAGATAGCGAAGTTCAGGGCCGCAAGAAGGATCTGGGCGACGGTCCTCCGGGAGAAGTACGGGGTGAAGGACAAGAGGAGCCTCCTGATGAGGTTCCACACGCAGACGTCGGGCGCCTCCCTGACCTGGCAGCAGCCGCTGAACAACGTGGTCAGGACGGCGATAGAGGCGCTCGCAGCCGTGCTCGGAGGGACGCAGTCGCTCCATACGAACTCGTACGACGAGGCGTGGGCTCTCCCCACTGAGAGGGCGGTGGAGGTCGCGCTCAGGACCCAGCAGGTCATCGCGGAGGAGACCGGAGTCCCGAGCGTCGCCGACCCCTTGGGAGGCTCGTACTACGTCGAGTGGCTGACCGAGCAGCTCGAGGAAGAGGCGTACAAGTACTTCGACAGGATAGACTCTGCCGGAGGCCTCCTGAAGGCAGTGGAGACAGGATACCTGCAGAAGGAGATAGCAGAGAACTCGTACAGGCTGTCAAGGAGGGTCGAGCAGGGGAAGGACTCGGTCGTGGGCGTGAACAAGTACGGAGTGGAAGAGAAGAAGCCGATCGAGACGCTCAAGATAGACTTCAGCGCCCAGAAGAGCCAGACGGGGAGGCTCAGGCAGGTCAAGCGCGACAGGGATGAGGCGAAGGTCCAGGCGTCCCTCCAGAGGATCCAGAGGGCGTTCGAAAACGAGAGCACGAACTCGATCTACCCGATGCTGGAGGCAGTGACAAGGTACGCCACGCTAGGAGAGATCGTGGCGGTGGGCAGGAAGGTCTTCGGCACCTGGGAAGAGCCGCTCATTCTCTGAGCGGGGCTGATGGAGCCGTCGTAAGCCACATACGCGACGTCACGCCTATGCTGGTAAGGAGTCGCGGCCCTCGCTCGGGGAGCCGCTTCAGGTTTTGGGAGAGATGCCGACCTTCGAGACGAATTCCTGGAACCGAGGGTCCTTCCTCATCTCCGCGAAGATGGGGAACGTGAGCATGAGGGCGTGCCAAGAGCGCGTCTCAGCCTGTCTGTCGAGCGCCTTGAAGGCGCCATCCAGGTTGCCTAGAGACGCCTGAACCAAGATCTGACAGTAGAGGCGGGCGGACTCCACCTTCTCCTCTGAGATTTCCTGGAGCATGCGCTCCGCCTCGGCCCGCTTCCCTGTGAACGCGTAGATCATTCCTTGGTCCGCGCGCAGACCCGCGTCGCTAGGCTCGAGCCGCAGGCCCTCCGTGACGGCTTCCTGGCCCTTCGAGTAGTCGCCCTTCAGGATGTAGAACAAGGCGAAAGAGTCGTAGACCCACGCTCTGTTTGGATAGACGCTCTGCCACCTATCCAACACGACCAACGCCTCCTTCTCCTCACCTATGACCTGCGCCACTATGGGGTAATAGTAGAGTCGCATGAGCGGATCGAGCTCGTGGGCCTTGCGATACGCCTGGCAGGCCTCGGCCAGGCTCCCTTCCGTGGCGTAGTGCATCCCGAGCGACCTGTAGCCCTCAGAGAGGCTGGGATTGATCCGAATGGCCGCCTCCGCTTCGGCGAGCTCCTCCGCGAACCTGTCCTGCAGGGAGCAGACCCTGGCGACCACCGCGTGAGCCTCCGCGGAGCCGGGAGCGATCTCGAGCGCCCTGCGGGCAGCCGCGTCCGCCTTCGTCACCGAGGTCTCGAAGTCTTCGAACCCCAGCGACAGCGTAGCCCAAGCGTTCGCGAGACCCACATATGCGGGAGCGAACCCAGGGTCCTCGGCCGTCGCCCGCCGGAAGAGCTCCGCAGACTCTCTTAGGCCCGCTTCGGTCCCTTCGTGAAGTAGTTGCGAGGCCCGCAGATACGTCGTGTAGGTCTCGGCCTTCGTCGGCGGGCCGGGGAGAGCCGTGGAGGCCGCGGGCATCTTGGTCTGCAGCGCCTGCGCCACCTTCGACGCTATCTCGCTCTGGATCTCGAAGACGTCCTTGAGATCTCTGTCATAATTCTCGGCCCAGACGTGTCGGTCCCTCATCGCGTCTATCATCTGGAACGTCACCCGGATCCTGTTGCCTGCCTTCCGGATGCTCCCTTCCAGCACTGTTCCGACGTCGAGCTCTTTCGACACGTCCCTGATCGGCTTGGGGGTCTTCTTGTACTGCATCGCCGAGGTGCGGGATATCACTTCGACGCCTTCGATGTGAGAGATCGTGGAGATGACCTCTTCAGTCATCCCGTCGGCGAAGTACTCGTCGTTGGGGTCAGGGCTCATGCTCACCAGCGGGAGAACCGCAATCCTCCTAGGGTCCAGCCGGGGACTCGTATGTCTCTCGGCTCCCTCTGCGTCCTTCTCCCAAGGCATCGCCATCCTGAACACCTCCATCGGCTCTGCCACGTTCTTCAGCGACTTGGGACCGAGGCTGGACAGCGGTATGTCCACCTTGCTCCTTACGAAGTCGTACACCTGCCGCGTGACGCACACGCCGCCGTCCTCGGCCAGCGGCTCGATCCTTGACGCCACGTTGACGGCGTCGCCCGAGATGTCTCCTTGGTACTCGACCACCTCTCCGACGTGGACGCCTACTCTCAGGTGGATGCGCTTGTCCGGGGCGAGCGACAGGTTGAACTCCCTTATCGACCTCTGGATGTCGTAGGCGCACCTGACGGCGTCGACCGCGTTCGCGAACTCGACGAGGAAGGCGTCGCCGATGGTCTTCACCTCCCTCCCGTGGTGCCTTGCAAGGATAGGCCTGATCACCCTTCTTTGCTCGTCCACAAGCGCCAGAGAGAGCGACTCGTTCCTCTGTCCGAGCGCGGTGTATCCGACCATGTCGGTGAACATGATCGCTGCGAGGCGGCGCGAACCTTCTTCCAACGGGCTCGGTAGTGAAACCGAGAGCCGCTCAATATAAACAGACGCGACTAGGACATGACGAATACCGCCAGCAATCCCTCACTGGCTTGGAGGTGCGTGCCTTCTCTTCGAGAAGTCGCGCCAGATTCCGATGATGAACACTATCAAGGCCAGGACGAGCGAGAGCACCGAGCCTAGACCGAAGAGGACCAGCGCGTCGTAGAGAAGGAAGGCGCCCGCTACGGCCGTTACGAAGGTGAGTATCTTGTTGTATAGAACGAGGCCTATGATGAAGAAGATCACTCCGACTACTATTGCTGCCGTGCTGTTGGATATGATGTCCAAGGTCAGCAGGTAGGCGCCGTAGCCTACTATGAGCCCGATCCCGAAGGCGACGAGGAACAACCCTATGAGGCCGCCAGCGAAGAACCCGATCAGCGCGCCGAGTATGGTACCAGCCTGCCCCAGGCTCGACAGGTACTGCCCACCGAGCGCGCCGCCTATCGAGAGGCCTATCAGGCCGACTATCAGGAAGGCGAGGACCTTGACGACCTTCCGCCCCTCGAAGATGAGGAGCAGCGCGACTACGGCCATCACTAGTGCGAGGACCCAGGTCGGAAGAATCGAGTTGGGGATGCTCGGGATGCTCGAGAAGATGCTGCTGTAGTTCAAGTCCCGAACGGGCCATCTCAGGCATGGGATTTAAGGCATCAGAACCCTGACAGGCAAGGTCGGCAATCATCGTCCAGGCCCTACACGGCTCTCCGCCGTCCGGCCCTCGCCTGGGACTCTGACCGAGTTCCCAAGCGCGCCGATGTAAGGCAATCAATGAGGCTAGAATATCCTTATATTCCAGATATTCGAGCATATCTCCATGCCTACGATGTTGGTAAAAGGCCTTTCAAGGGAACAGATCAGAGAACTCGAGAGGCTTAAGGTGGAGCTGGGCTGCAAGACATGGGCCGAGCTTCTTGGCGCTCTGGCCGAGACGACCGGTCGGGCTCGTGTGCAGAGCCAACGTTTTGAAGAGATGACTGCGAGTGCAGAGGGGTTCCTGAGTCTGGAAAGGGAAGTGTCTGAGCGGTGGAGAAGCGAAGACTCGGTTCTGAAGGAGTTCAGAGGGGCCAGAAGGCATGAGCCATAGTGGGCTCATCTGAACTGACGAAAGAGAGGCTCACCCTAGACGCCAACGTTTTCGTAGCGGCGCTAAGGAAGGGCGAGCCATACCAGCGTGACTGCGCCTCGATAATAAGAGGGATTCCGACCAGGCATCTGCTCGTCGAGCCGAGCATCCTCTACCAAGAGGTCTGCGGCACACTTGCAAGGAGGGTGGGCCTCGAGGCTGCGGAGTCGGCGATGCGTCATCTTGACGGTCTGCTCGACATGGACTCCTTGGTCGCCTGCGACAGGGCATTCTGCAAGTCTGCCTACTCCCTCTGCTCAAGGTATGGGATATATGCGATAGACGCCTTGTACCTTAAGGTAGCCGACGAGTCTGGCGCCACGCTCGTCTCGCTTGACAAGAAGGACCTCGTAGACAAGGTAAGGGAAAAGGACAAGGGAGCGCGGGTCTACCACGTTTCTGAGTTCAGACCAAGCAGGGACACTGAAGGTGATTGATGAGACTGAGACCGAAACTAGGTTGCGGTCCTCCCGGAAAGAGGCTCCTACATTTGGCAGTCACTCGCACGCCTTGTGACGGGACGTCCGCCAATCTGTGCATGCCGTCGCCTTTGGCAGGGCCGGCCCTTCACCGAAGGTTCGTCGAGAGGGCGAGACAGGGAGTCTGGGCGAAGGCCAAGCGGCAGTCACGGCCAGCACCAAGTACGACAACCTACAAGAGCCAGTTGGAAAAAGGTTTTCAAGCACAGAGGCATCAACTGACTCTGGAATGTCCAAGAGGGCCGTCGCGCCTCAAAGGAGGATCAGGATACTCGTAGCGAAGCCGGGGCTCGACGGACACGACAGGGGTGCGTTGGTGCTCGCGAGGGCGTTCAGGGACGCGGGCATGGAGGTCGTCTACAGCGGCCTGCTACCGTCCCCCGAAGAGGTGGCGCAGATGGCGGTGGATGAGGACGTCGACGTAGTCGCGCTGTCGCTGCTCAACGGGGCGCACATGACTGCTTTCCCTAAGGTGAAGAGGCTGTTGGAGAAAAAAGGTGGGAAGGACATAATCGTGGTAGGAGGCGGGATAATACCCGAGGAGGACAAGCCGAAGCTCCTGAAGATCGGAGTCACCGGCCTATTCGGCCCTGGCAGCTCCCTGGACGACATAGTGAAACACGTAAGAGCTCGCGTCGGGCAAGAGAGACAGAAGGCGTAGCCAGGGATGCTCGAACAGGACGACTTCATGGCCCTCTCCAAGATGAACTTCGACTCTTCAGAGGAACAGAGGCTCGTGCTGGAACAGGTCGACAGGGCTTGCAGGGAAATCAGGCCTATCGAAGAGAAGTGCTACCTCGAGCGTCGGAGGAACGAGATGGTGAAACCCATCTTCGGGAAGGCGCACATGCTTGGCCTCCCGATATCCAGGAAGTACGGAGACGGTCAGGGCGCGGACATGGTGACGTATACCATGGCCATGGAGCGGATAGGGAGAGAAGGCACAGGCGTCAGGACGTTCTTCTCGGTCCACATAGCGCTGGGGCAGCTGACTATCCAGAGTTGGGGTAACGAGGAGCAGAAGCAGAGTATCCTGCCTGGCGCGACCAAAGGAGACAGGCTGCTCGCGTTCGGGCTCACGGAGCCCAACTCAGGAAGCGACCCCGCATCGCTCACCACGAGCTTCGAGGAGAAGGACGGGAAGTTCGTCATCAGCGGCCAGAAGACGTGGATATCGAACGGCTCCATAGCGGACTCCGTCATCATCTTCGCGTACCCCAAGGGCGTGAGGGAGGGCATGTGCGCGTTCATAGTCGACAAGAAGAGCGAGGGATTCTCCACCAAGTTCATCGAGAACAAACTCGGGCTCCCGACGGCCGATACATCCACGCTATACCTCGACAAGGTCGAGGTCCCCAAAGAGAACCTGCTCGGTCCCAGGGGGAAGGGGCTCCCGGTCGCCTACTCGGGGCTGATGAACGGGAGGCTGAGCGTTGCCGCGGGGTGCGTGGGCGTGATGCAGGACTGCCTCGACGAGGCGGTGAGGTACTCTCGAGTCAGGGTCCAGCACGGCAAGAAGATCGGAAAGCACCAGCTCGTCCAGAGGCACATCGGGATCATATCTACGAACCTAGAGGCTGCGAGATGGCTCGTCCTCCGAGCGGCCTTCACGAAGCAGAAGTTCGCCGAGAACCCGGCAGATGTGGAGCTCAGGGACGCGGCAGACCTGGCCATCGCGAAGGCGAAGTACTACGCGGCGAACGCGTCGTTCGACGCGGCAAACAGGGCGGTGCAGGTGTTCGGAGCCAACGGCTACAGCTTCGAGGCGAGGCCCGCGCAGCACCTGGCAGACACGAGGGTCACGAGCATCTACGAAGGCGCGAACGAGATACTCGAGCAGAAGATAGCTCTGGGAGCGCTGGGCAGAGAGTTCGAGGCCTACTCCTGACAGGGTGCTAGAAAACGATCGGGAGACGTAGGACCGTAGTCGCCCTGGCGGTCGCTCTCGCCGGTCTCGTGGTAGTGTCGGCCCTCGCTCTCGGCATAACCCTCGCAGGCGCCGGGTGCGCGCGCCAGGTCATAGCGACCACATGCAAGTTTCAGACGAAGGAGGTCACTTTCGGTGCTGTGTCAGAGTACGCGCTGCCCAACTCCTCGAGAGACCCGAACGGGATCACCACCGGGGCCGCCGGCTCGGTCTGGTTCGGCAACCAGGCACTGGGAGGCGTGGACAACCTCTTCCCCAACGGCACTCTCGTGGAATACTCCTGGCCGGGCTATCCTGGAGACGGACGTCTGAACGCCACCTATCCAAAGGCGCTCATCTGGAACGTGCAGGTCTGGGACGGCAGGGTCTGGGCGGCCGACAACGGAGGGACGCTGGTCAACGGGCTCGACCCTGGCAACGACTCCGTCGTCGAGCTGAACGTCACCGCTGCGCAGCACCCGGCGACTTCCGCGCCCGCGCTCGCACCGTACATACTCACGGCGACCCCTTACGGCGACATGTGGTTCACGGCGCTGCCGTTCCTCACCGGCGGAGAACTCCCCGTGGTGGGCAGGATTTCGAGCAACCTCAGCGTCACGCTCTACGCGGTCTCCGGGCTTGGCCACGAGGAGCCGATCCAAATCCAGTTCTACAACTCCACCGTAGCCTACCTGGTCGCGCTTGACCCGTCCGACCCCACCGACTCTGGGCTCTATTCCTTCGACCCTCTGACGAGCAACGCGACGATCTACGCGACCCGCGTGGGAGGCAACTTCTCGATGATCTATCCCGACTCGCTTACCATAGTGGGAGATACCGTGTGGATAACCCAGCACGCGACCTCCGCCGTGGTGTCATACGACCTCAGAACAGGAGTCTGGACCACTTATCCTACCTCGAACGTGGACTTCACATACGCCACTTACCCGTACTTCATCCAGTCGTACGGCGGAGCCGTGTGGTTCAACGAACACTACGCGAACGAGATAGCGATGGTCAACGCGTCCGCCGGGACGATGACCGAGTACAGCGAGGCGGACCCGCCGATAGTGAACTCCGACTACATCCAGCAGGACCTGACGGTGGCGGCTAGCCCGCAGGGCCTCTGGTTCACGTCGTGGGACGGGAACTACATCGGCCTGGTCGCGGGGTCACAGAGCCCTTCGTTCTCAATCTCCGCCTCAGACGGGAACCAGACGTCACTACCCCCTGGGACGTCCGCGACCGTGAACCTCACGCTGTCGGGGAAGTGGACCGACTCGCTCACGGTCCTCTCGTCCGACTCGGAGGACTTCAATTCGACGCCGACTCGGATCGCCATACTGCCCAGTCAGACGGTCTTCGCGCCGGGGTCCGGGCCGAGGTCCTTGAGCGTCGTCATAGACGTTGAAGACACCCTGCCGCAGGGGAAGTATACGGTGGACATCACAGTATCAGATGGGCTCGTGCGGCAGACGGCGTTCCTGGTCGTCAACGTAACATAGCTACGACGAAGATGCTCATGCTAAGGGACTAGCCCGTCCGCGGCCGAGTCGAAGTCCCACAGAGGGCGACGGGCTGGAGCTCTCCGCCTCAACCCGTCGAGATATCCGCCGGCGATTAGCCTCGCGACGAGCATGGCGGAGAAGGAAGGGGCGCCTGTCGCGCCCGGGGAGTTGTAGTTCAGGACGTGCATCGACCTCTCGTCGATCAGGACTAGAGCCTCTGGAACGAACCCGCCCCCGTCCACCAGCGAGCATCGCACTCCCGACACGCCCCTGCCTCCTAGCGCGCCCGGT
>JASHVT010000054.1 GCA_030039515.1 Nitrososphaerales archaeon | reverse complement strand
GCTGTCGGGGCTGTGGGTGGTCGAGACTCCCAACGTGGCATCCGAGGTCGTCGAGCTGACCATGTAGCTCTCGGCTATCTGTGGATAGGTCTGATAGGCCGACGCCACGTACACGTACCCGTCAGTGCCTGTGGTCGTGAACTTCGCACCGTTGTCCACCGTCACCGACCCGTCTGTCTCGACGGTGGTCCATTTGTCCGAGAGTGTCATGCCGGCGAAGTTATCATAGAAGGTGAAGACGTTTGCCCCGTTGTCGTATTCCCCATACGACGGCGAGAGCAGCGGCGACTCGCCCCAATAGACCCCGTCGAAGGCCGTGCTGGTAGCCCAGAACGTCATGAAGATGGTGAGAGTCCCGCCGCTAGCCGCGATCGCAGACGTCAGCTTGACGTAGACCGTGGCCGAGGTGCTGCTCGATGTGCAGGACGTGAACGACGTGCCGCACTGCTGGAGCCAGGCGTAGAGCTCCGTCGCGCAGTCCTCGTCCGCGCAAAACCTGATGTTGCTCAGCGTCGAGCTCTCGTAGGTCGAGTAGGTCGCGGGGTCAAATGTGACCGCCTGCTGGAAGGGATTGGGAGTGGCAGCCGTAGCGCTGTTGGTGATCGTTATCGGGACGTATTCCACAACGTTTGACGCGGCGGAGACGGGTGTGGCACG
The DNA here is from genome assembly GCA_030039515.1 of Nitrososphaerales archaeon. Lineage (GTDB taxonomy): Archaea > Thermoproteota > Nitrososphaeria > Nitrososphaerales > Gagatemarchaeaceae > UBA183. The sequence goes on along the minus strand of JASHVT010000054.1, from coordinate 3,895 downwards.
GATGAGGAAGGCGCCGGCGATGAGGACGAGCAGAGCCAGGGTCGTAACGGTAGCTACGCCGTGGTATCGGTTGGAAAATCTCAAGCGGATTCTTTCCTTATGGACTAGGCTCACTTGTCAGCGAAGCGCTTGTGAAGCGGGCGGCAGATAATCTCGGCTCAGGCATGGAATTTTTCCGGGCGCGAGACAAGGGATAAAAACGTTTGAGAACTTAGAATTCGCCTAACTATTTTTTGCCTTTTGAGTGGGCCCAATCTCGAACCTCTAAGGACAGAAGGACTCGAGCTAGAGGGGGCTCGCAGCGCCTTGCGCCAGAAGCGGGCTCGAAATCCAGAAGTCCATGGATTCGAGCATACGACAGATGAGAGCCTAGTGCGAAGTGGAAACCCCGTTGACGAGCCAGCCAAAATTAGCATCGTGAACTCTGTCCTTCAGAGTCAGCCCAAACTCGAGGGAAGGAATGGTCCGTCTGAAAAACAGTCGGAGATCGAGCCTCCGGCTATGCCTCAATTGGTGCGTCTGACGAGCTCGTAGGCCTCCCTGAGCAGAGGTCCGATCGAGTCGGGAGAGAGCTCGCGGAGGCGTGCGGGCACCCCACCGGAGTCGAGATAATGGTCTGTGATGTGATAGAGCTCCGGCGCCTCCTTAAGCAGGGCGGCCCGTCGTGCTCTGTCGGCTCTGACGACGAGAGAACAAGGCTCAGCCGACTTGTGAACGGGCACTGCAGCCAATACGAGCAGCTTGCCGTCTCGTCCTCTTACCTTCAGGGCAGGGCTGCCATGCATCCCGCTCCTTGCGACCCCTGGCATCATGGCACCGACCTCCCAGACCTCCTCGACAGTGACTTCACGCTATGGAGCTGCCTTCCTGATCACGGCCTTCACGGGCTGCCCTTTTCTCTTCCCCGACTTGTTCATCCAAGCCATCGACATGCCCAGACGAACCTGGCCATCGCCTGCCACGTCGAGGCGGACGGTGGTAGCTCCTCTTCTCCCCCAACCTCCCTCGACCGGCGTGAAGGCGTCCGGATCGGATTTCACAACCTCGGCCTGCTGGTCCGGCCTGAGCAGGAGGACGCCATTGCCCTTCCATAGCGTCGCAAAGATCTTGCCGTCGACGCGGAAGTCAGGGTGGCCCATGTGGCTGGATTCGGTCGCTCTCGGAAGGCTCAAGGCCATTCTGCGGTACCCCTCTGGGGTCACACCCGTTGAACCCTCGCACCCCGATTTAAGGCTCGAAACCACAAACAGGGAGGCTTTCACGATGCTCCGTCTAGGGAGTCTTAACTAGGGCCGTGGAGCAGTTGGCAGAGTTGCGCGGCTCCAAGTCAGACATGTCGAAGACGGTCGACGAGAAAGAGCTCACCATCTGGGAGACCGACTGGGGCGAGATGCACGTCAACATCACCCTCGTCCACAAGACCCTGGACATCGCCCCCCTGCTCAAAGGGCTCCCCGACGACCTGTGCCAGTGCCCCCACTGGGGGATGGTCTTGAAGGGGCGGAAGGCGGTGAAGTACAAGGACCGCGAGGAGATACTTAACGGGGGCGATGCCTACTACATGCCGCCGGGGCACACGACGGTGACGGACGCCGGAACCGAGTGGCTAGAGATCAGCCCGAAAGAGGAGCTCAAGAGGACCAACGCAGCCGTTCTCAGGAACCTCAAAGCGATGAGCCCAGGTCCATTCTAGGCGGTCTTCTAGGAGGAGGCCTAACAAGGGCTACGTTAATATCTCTAGGAGCGGTTTTGGACCGCAACGGAGATGTCCTCTGATCCCTCCCGCGGAAGCATACCCAGGCACCGGCCCGTCTCTGCAGGAATGGTCGAGGCGCCGTGACCGCAGGGGGCGAGAAACCTGTGCGCAAGATACTTGTCGGATATGACGGTTCGGACCCTGCAAAGAGGGCGCTCGAGTTCGCTGTCTCTCTCGGAGCCTTCGCAGGAGGCCCTGAGATCCACCTAGCTTACGTCATCCAGAGGCCGGCTTGGGTCCTCGACCCCGTGCCGGATGGCGTGATGGACTCGCTGGGGGCCGCCGCGAAGGAGGAGCTCCTGGACGCGAGCAGGACAGTCACGAAGAGCCTCGCCACGGCGGTCTCTCACATCGAGACCGGAAACCCTGGCGAGAGGTTGCTGGAGCTCGCCGACAGGATAAAGCCCGACATTGTCATTCTGGGGACCCTCCGGCATCCCGGTTCGGAGAGGCTCGTAGGAAGCGTCCCATCCTTCTTCCTGCGGTCCCGGAGATATCCGCTCCTTATCGTCCCTTGAGTTCGCCCTACCCCACAGTGAACAGGACGTAGAGAAGCACGAAGACCAGAGCGACCATTATGTAGATTATGTACTGGCTGAGCCTCCCGGGCATCACCGCCCTGCTCACATGTGCCGAGAGCCAGAGGGTCCACCTCGAGATTACATCGTAGAACCTCTTGAACACGTCCAGGACCTCGAGCTCCACGACGTACTCCTCAGGGGAGAGGACTACCGTGCGCCTGACCGACCCGACGCTGACGACGCTCTCCTTCGTCCTGAAGAGGAACCTCAGCATGATCCTGATCGGCGTGCTGAACCCGAAGGAGTTGTAGAGCTCCGCCGGACCAGGCTCTGGACCACCAGCGAACCACCCCTTGGTCCTCCTCGTACGCCAGGGGCCTCCGAGCCTCGTGATCAAGTACGGAACGGAAAGCAAGCCCGCCATGAAGATGGCCGCGAAAGTGGGAGAGAACCCCCCGAACGGGCTCCCCGAGAGTATGACGAAGTAAGCCGGCACGCCCAGCAGACCGGTCACGAAGGTGCTGAACACGTTCGCTTGCAGCAGCTGAGACGCGGCGCGGGAGGCGAGAAAGAAGATGCCCGGAGCGGCGACCCCCACCCCCACGACCAGGACAAGGAAGTAGACGAGGCTCCCGCCCACTCTGCCTCTCTTGTCACCGTCTCCACCGGGAGTCTCCCGTGCTTCGTGGCTGAGCGGCCAGAGCACCCCATATCCGTAGACCTTGGTCATCGCGACCACGATTATCCCCGCGGCCAAGGCGGTCACAGCGCCCACGAGCGTTCCGACTATCTGGCTGGTCAGGTCTTCGAACCTGAATGACTGGAACAATACCTCCAGTATCATCCACTCAGAGACAAACCCGGCCAGAGGAGGGACCGCCGCCAGAGACAGGATCGTGAAGAGGCCGGCGGAGCGGAGGGAGCCGTCTCCCTTCGAGGTCGCTTCGCCGCGGCTGTTCAGGTCGAAGCTCCGCCTCAGCTTGCTGACCCACCCGTTGACCAGGAAGAGAGAAGCCTTCGAGACCGAATGCGAGAAGGCGTGATACAGAGCGGCGACCAACGCGAAGTCGGCCAGCAGCGCCAGGTGATAGTAAGAGGCGACCAGATACGCCCCCACCGCCACGACTATCAGGCCGTTGTTCTCTATGGTGCTGTAGGCCGGTAGCCCCTTGGTGTGTTCCGATACCGAGGCAAAGAGCGCGCCGAGCAGGGCTGACACTCCACCGACGACGAGGGCGAGCCACCCCCACCAGAGCTCGTACTGGCCGAGGTGAGAGATCACGGCTATCAGACCGTAGACTCCCATGAGCGTGAGCGTGGCGGAGAGCAGTGCCGACGCGTTGGATGGGGCGCTGGAGTGTGCGATGGGTAGCCACTCGCTGATGTGGAACGGGGCTATGCCCATCTTCAGGCCGAAGCCTACCAGCGCGGTGACGAAGACCCACGATGCCATCGTGCCGACGACCACCGTCGAGGTCGCGCCAAGAAAGTCGAAGCTGCCCGAGGATGAGAAGAGGCCTGCGAACGAGAGCATGATGGAGACGCTGCTCACTTCTCCGAAGGCGAGAAAGAGGAAGGCGGCGTTCCGGACGCCTTCCCGATTCCCCTTCCCTTGAAG
>JASHVT010000053.1 GCA_030039515.1 Nitrososphaerales archaeon | reverse complement strand
ACCCGCGGACCGACTTCTCCGCGTCTATGAAGTCGGCGCTCCAGCAGCAAAGGATGAGAGGGCTCTTCGAGGGCCTAAGAAGGGCGTCCGTCCCATTCTTCTATACCGTACTTATGGGCACGAAGGGAGAGGAGGCGGACCCGCCACTCTTCGAGTACGACCTCGCAGTGGGGACGTGGGTCGACGGAAAGGTCGGCGAGAGCGAAAAGCTCGCGGATGCGGCGGAGCAGAGAGCCAGCGTCCTTTCGGCGACGCTCAGCGTCGCCTTACCCAACTCAACCCTATCTAGGCTCTTGAGGTACGACCTCGCGGCGTTCTTCGACTCTCTCCTGCTTCCAGGGAGCCCGGCACTCCCTCAATGCGCAAGCTCCGAGACCGGAGGCTCGCTCTGCACCTTCGACCAGAGGAGCCCGGCTGTCGGACAGACGGGAGAGGTTCCGGAATTCTACGTCCCCAACAAGTCGGAGTCGACCAATTCAGGCATTACGCTGGGGCCTGTTAGGTCCCCGGGCGGCCTGCTACACGACTTCGGACTGCAAGTCGAGGACCTCAAGAGGCACGTGACCATCGTTGGCATGACCGGCAGCGGGAAGTCGACGACCGGGCTGACGATTGTCAAGCAGATGGCGGCCAAGGGCATGCCGATGATGATCTTCGACTGGCACAACGAATACGGTCCGGCGATCAGGTCCGAGGGCGGAACGGTTCTTGCGCCAGGCAAGGACGACTTCTCTGTGAATCCAGTCGAGCCCAGCCCCGAGACAGAGGCCTCCGAGCATGTCGCGATTGTCTCTGACATCTTCTCCGACATCTATCACTTCACCCACCCTCAAGCCTACATGTTCCGGAACGCGCTGCAGAAGAGGATGAATGAAACGGACAGGAACGAGGTGCCTACCCTCCTCTCTTTGGTCCGGACCATCGAAGCCTATCCCTTGCGCTCGGCATATGACAATGAAACGAAGGTGGCACTTCTCCGAAGGCTTGTGCCTCTGACCCAAGGACAGGCAGGGAAGGCCCTCGGAGGGCTAGGAAAGGTAACGATGTCGGAGCTCCTCCTCGCTCCGGTGTGCGTCGAGCTTGGTCAGCTCAGAGACGCTCAAACGAGGGCGATACTCACGGAGGTGATGCTGAAGATGATGTACGAGCAGAAAGTGAAGCGAAAGTCGGCCCTGGACCACCTGACTGTAATCGAGGAGGCGAGGAATGTAGTCCCTGCGAGGAGGCCTGAAGACCCGCCATCAGTGGGCGAGAAGATGGTATCAGAGATGCGGAAGTTCGGCGAGGCTATGGTATTCATAGCGCAGTTCCCTACGCAAATCGCCTCGGAGGTCGTCAAGAACTCCGGCACCAAGATCGTGCATAGGATCTCGTGGCCCGACGACGTCTCTCTTCTGGGCGACTCTCTTGGGCTGAGTGCGAAGCAGAGAGAGTACATGACTAGGCTTGAAGTAGGCGAAGCGATTGTAGGGGTGGGAAGGATTCAGAAGCCGGTGCTGACACAGGTCGAGGCGCGCACGCTCATCGCTCAAGCAGGGACCTGAGCCTCGGCGCACTGTCGTAGTCGTATGTCCAGTCGATTGTCTTCTTCCTCGTGGTCTCGGAGGACACTTCATGGAATATCCTCTTGGCCGCGTCTCGCGGCGTCGTGGCAGTTGTGTCGAACTCGTGGACTCTGGAACGGCCGAACCTCTGCCTAGCCTGTGCTGCGAGGTATCCGATGAGTTCAGCCTCGACGTTCTCCAGGACCTTCGGCTCTGGATATCCCCTGCGTCTAAGCCTCTCCTTCAGGGTTTTGGGCTCGCACCTGAGCACGATGGCGGCATCCAATGCCTTCCGACTGACAGCCTCTGCCAGCAGGTGGCCGAAGACCAGGCGCCTTCCAGTCTCCTCCACCGAGACCCTGCTCAGCCGTTCGGTGTCGACCAGCAGGTCTTCGCCTTCCTCAGAGAGGGCGCCGGTCATCCTCGCCTCCTCATCAATGCTCACGGATGGAATCCCGAGGAGAGATGCGAGTAGCGGGGCTATGCTCTTCTTCCCCGTGCCTGGCGTGCCTGTCAGGCCCACGACCGTGCGAGAACTGATACGGCTCAAACCCTCTGGTTCTGCTTCAGCTTGGTCTGGAAGTGAGCCCTGAACTTTGCGAGCTTCGGCGAGATGACAGCCTGGCAGTATCCCTGGCGCGGGTTCCTCCTGTAGTAGTCGTGATGATACTCTTCCGCTGGATAGAACGCGCTGAAGGGCGTCACCTGCGTGACGATCGGGCTCCTGAAAGCTCTCTCGTCGGTGAGCTCCTTGATCATCCTCCCCGCCTCTTCTCTCTGGGCCGCGTCATGGTAGAATATGACCGACCTGTACTGCGTGCCTTCGTCGGCCCCCTGCCTGTTCAGGGTCGTAGGGTCATGGGTCGAGAAGAACACCTCGAGCAGCTCTCTGTAGCTGATTTGCGCCGGGTCGTAGGTCACTTGGGCAACTTCAGCATGGCCTGTAGTGTCTGTGCACACCTGCTCGTAGCTAGGATTCGCGACGGAACCTCCGGAATAGCCTGGCTCGACCTTGATGACGCCCTGGAGCTCCGAGAAGACCGCCTCCGAGCACCAGAAACAGCCGCTCCCGAACGTCGCGACTTGGAGAACCAAGGCCCAGGATGGAAGTTGAAACACTGGGATTTGAGTTTTCGTGCTTGCTTACGCGGCTCTTACTAGGCTTCGTCTGGTATGGTACCTGAACGGTGGCTGTTGGGCGTGCCTGCTACCCATCCGGCTGCCCGAGTCTAGTCTCAGTTCGCACTTGCCTTGGCTAGCTCTGAGAGCTTCACCGCAACTGCCAGTGTAGCATCCTCTGTTATGGCCGCGATCAGGTCGAGCTCACCCTTCCTTCGCTTTGAGAGTTCCTTCATTAGGGTCCTCTGCTTAATCTGCCTTGGGCGCGTTTATACCTTTCCGCGAGGTCTCGGTAGAGATAGGATGCTTCTAATGAGCTGCTGACGAGAATCTGTATGACGTTGCCAACCCTCACCGGTCTGACTGAGGTCGTGCCGATATCGAACTGGACGGCCTCGAAGTCATCGGGCAATGTCCATCTAGTTGGCTGACCATCTTTAACGCACTGTGATACCAAGTGGTATCGGGGCATCCACTTGGCTGCGCAGTCCCTGCCAGGGCACTCCCACCATCGGTACGAACCCACATTGGCGACGTGCACGCCGGCTGGCGGCTTTTGCTAGGTGCGAGGTCCGCGCTACAAGACGACCTCACTGGACGCACGTAGCGCCGCCTGCGACGCGGAGGCCTTTGCCGTTCAAGTCTAGGACACAAGTCCTCATCCCTTCCCAGATAGGCGCCTGCCAAGGCAGAGCGGCTTCCATCAGTCCTCTCCCGACCGAGGCCAGTCTCGCCGGCACGGTCTCGCCCTTGACCTGGAGATGGAGGTCTCGCCCGTCTATGTCAGACTTGTAGAACGGCGACCTGTCGACGCGCATCCTCAGCCTGTCGCTGACCTTCAGAGAGCCGTCATCGAGCCAGTGACTTCTCTGGAGCTCGCTCGCTTCGATGCCTCTAACGGAGAGGCCCACCCTGATTCCCCTGCCCGCAGACTCATAGTCCACGTCGCTCACCTGTATGCCCTTGACATCCACTCTCTTGCCTTCCGGGCCTGGGATGGGGCGGAGCTGGTCATGGACCTTCACACTCCCACAAAGCACGAACCCCAGCGCTACCGTCCCCACCCCCTTGACCGTGAAGGCTCTGTCGACGTAGACCAGGGTTCCAGCAGCGGGATATCCTTCGCCGGGCCTGAACCTCGAAGTGTCGACGCCAGCAGACCCTGACTCCCTCTTTTCGACCTCGTAGCTCGCAGGTGCCGTCCCCTTCAGCGACGCGGCGGCGAAGTCCGCCGATGACGACCCGTCGAACAAGGCGAGGGTCCCCGGCAGACCTAAGGCTCCTGTTAGGACCGCGAGCTCTCCGTCAGGTGCCGTTAGCTTTCCTGAGCTTGGAAAGCAGTAGTACGCGTGGTCCGCTATCGACGCGATGGAGGCGTACCCCTGTACTCTCTCTGGATAGTCCGACACGTCAAGGAAGGAGTACCTCCTGCCCGCCTCGGTCCTCACGTGGACCTCGATGCCTTCGGCCTCGCTCTTCTTCGCTATTGCTTCCTGGAACCTGCCCTTCGTCTGTTTGTCTGTCCCGAAGACGCCGATCATGACTCCATCCATCGTCGCTGCACTCCTAGAGGCTGGACGCCTAGCGCCTGCTGCGCATGTGCTTGTCGAACCACCTGAGGTAGTGGTTGAGGCGCGCGACCCTGTGCTTTGGCTTGCCGACCCTCGACAGGTCGTGATTCTCCCCGGGGATGAGGACCAGCTCAGCCTCCTTCCCGAGTCTCTTCAGGGCGGTGAAGAACTCCAGTCCTCCCACCATCCAGCACCTGTAGTCTTCCATCGAATGGATCACCAGGACAGGCGTCTGCACGTTCGGCAGATATCTCCCGGGCGAGTCATTCAGGAGCTTTTCCTCCGCGTTCCACGGGTCACCGCCGACCTGGTCCTCTGTGAAGGACGGCCCGATGTCGGACGTCGCCCAGAAGCTTGACCAGAATGTGATGCTTCTGTCGGTCACCGCCGCCTTGAACCTGTCGGTATGGCCGACCGTCCAGTTGGTCATGAACCCGCCATAGGAGCCTCCTGCTATCGCGACGTTCGAACCGTCTATCTGGGGATACTTCTTCAGGGCCAGGTCAAGGCCTTCCATCAGGTCGTCGAAGTCCCTCGTGCCCCACCTGCCCCTGATGTCAGCGAACTTCTCCGAGTAACCGTCGCTCCCGCGCGGGTTCATGTAGACGACCGCGTACCCCGCCCCCGCGAAGACTTGGAACTCATGCATGTAGGAGTTCCCGAACGCCGTCTTTGGCCCGCCGTGGACGTATAGGATGGCCGGGTGCTTCTTGGCCCTGTTCTCAGGGAGGAGGACCCACCCTTCGACTTGCTCCCCGTCGCTCGCCTTGAACGTGAACTTCTCATGATGCAGGACCCTGAGCTCCTTGTAGACACCAGAATTGAAAGACGTCAGAGGCTTCTCCTTCCCTTCGACAAACAGCTCGGCCAGGTGGGACGAGTCCATGGCAACGAAGGCTAGCCTCCCCTCTGACGCGTCGTATCCCTCGACGCAGCGTTCTCCGCCTACGACCATCTTCGGTTCGCCTCCAGGCTTCACCCTGTATATGTGGACCGAGTCTCCGTCGCCCTGGGGATAGTAGATGCCTTCTCTGGTCCAGACCAGCCCGGTCGGCCCGTGGGCCCCGGGCCTTGCGTCTGAGTTGAGGCTGTTCGCCTTGTTCTTGTCAACGCCCTCGACCATAGCCGACTCCTTGGTCCTCGGGTCGAGGACCCAGATGTGGCTGTGAGAAGCGAAGCCTGCCGGCAGCTTGCTGCCTGAAACCGCTATCCTCGCGCCGTCGGGGCTCCATGCGACCGCGCTGAGCTCCATGTCCGACTTGGTGAGCTTCCTAGGCTTGCCACGCGGCAGGTCTGTCACGAAGACGTCGGAAATGAAGGGCCTGAGGTCGTTCGTCGAAGCAATGTAAGCGAGCTTCCTCCCGTCAGGGCCGAGCGAGAAGTCCCCTACATCGAACTGCCCTCGCGTCAGTTGGGTCGTCTTTCCGGTCTGCGTGTCGGCTTTGAACAGGTGCTTCCTCTGGTTGTAGATGAACCCCTCTCCGTTGAACCAGAATGTCATCCTTCTTATGACCTTGACATCATCCTTCTCCTTCCTCTCGACAGCCGAGACGAAGTAGATCGACTTCGAGTCGCTCGACCATTGAGGGTTGCTGACGCCTCTCTCAGACCTGAGCACCTCCCTCGCCTCCCCTCCGCCCGCCGGGATGACGTAGAGCGCGTTTCCCTTGTCCTCCTTCTTGAGGCCACGTCGGGACACGAAGAGGATGGACTTGCCGTCAGGCGAGAACTTCGGGCTCGAGTCCTTGCCGCCGCTCGTAAACTGGCTCGCCTTTCCGTCAGACAGGTCGCAGATGTAGATGTCAGAACCATATGCGTCTTCCTTCATGTCTGCCTTCTTCACCGCGAACGCTGCCCTCTTGCCGTCTGGGGAGACGCTCGGGTCTGACAGCAGAGAGTATAGGGCGAAGTCGGCAGGGCGGATTCCCCGCGCCATGGGTCGCGTGCCGGAGGAGGCAATCTTATGGCTTCTGGTCGCCTGCCCCTGGCTGGCCGGCCCTGCCCGTGCGCACTCCTTGGCGCTCTCAGGGCCCTCTCCAGTGGAGGGCTCTCAGAGCACAGGCTCCGCGATGCTTCCGCATCTGTCGGACGCGGAGTTAAAAGCGCCTCTAGGGGCCGTGGAAGTCGTGCCGGAAAGGGGACCCGTCCAAGTCGTCTTCGACTGCAAGGATCCTGACAGGCTCGCGAGGTTCTACGCGGAGGCTATCCACTACAAGCTCCAGGAACCGCCCAAAGGATACGCGTCGTGGGAAGCGCTGCTGAAAGAAAGAGGCGTGCCTGAGGAAGAATGGAACTCTGCGAGCGCCATCGTCGATCCGAAGGGGAAGGGGCCAAGGATATACTTCCAGCGGATGGACACTCCCAAGGAGGGCAAGAACCGGCTCCACATCGACATGAATCTCAGCGACGGGATGAGCGTGCCCTTCGAGGCGAGAAGGGGGCAGGTGGACAGGGAAGTGGCCCGGCTCCAAGGGATAGGGGCGACCAAGGACCACGAGCTCGACGAAGGGAGGGGCGAATACTGCGTCATAATGCTCGACCCGGAAGGAAACGAATTCTGCGTGCAGTAGCCTGCGGCGCTATGCCGCGACCTTCCTGTTCGAATACAGGTAGACAGACGCGAAGAACGCCAGGAACAACGGAATCAGAAGCAGGTCGTTCAGTTCGCTGACCGTCTCGCCGAACCAGAAGGCGGAGAAGGCCAAGAGCAGCCCGGACACGGCCACCTTCATGTTAGCCTGTTTCACCTTCCTAACCTGTGTGCGCAGGATGTACGTGGCGACCACCACTATGGCGACCCCTGCCCCGATGCCAATGCCTGCCGAGTCGTAACTCGCCGGAAGCAAGCCTACGAGGACTATCGACGCCTCGAACGCCTCCACCGCCCCCACCGAGAATCCCGTGTACATGATGCCCTTCTCGAACGTCTCCTGCTTGAAACCCGTCGTCTTGCTCCTGACGACCGACCTTCGCGCGCTTCTTGCCAGACGGAGGCCGAAGTAGAGAAGGAGGACTCCCCCCAAGAGCCTGATGTAGACGACCGGGAGCAGCGCGATCGCCCCTCCCACAAGCAAGGTCGGGGCAAGGACAACGGTGACCCCGAGCGCCACATAGAGAAACGCGGCGGCGCTTCCTGACTCCGCATAGAGCGCCAGCCCCACCGCGGCGGCCTCGGCCATCTCCAGAGTCACTATCCCTGTGGCGGCGAGGAGGACTCCGGCGTCGAGTGTCATGCCGGTCCAGGAGAGTAGGTCCGTAGATAAGCGCGCCCGACCAGAGGGGATGCTCACCACAGGAGGTTTGATAAGCAACCGACAAGCTTCCTCATGTGACAACCACCTTGGAGAAGACGAAGGTCCTCTCTGACCTGAAGGCCGTCCACGTCGTGCACGCCACGTGGTGCCCCCACTGTCACCCGACGACAGTCGAGCCTCTCCAGGAGGCCGCCTCTAGGCTTGGGCTCGACTTCCACGGATATGACATCGACGACCCCGAGGATGTGAAGAAGGCCGACGCCCTTGTCAAGAAGTATGGAGACTGGTCCGAGGACTACCTCGTGCCCCAGGTCTTCCTTGAAGG
>JASHVT010000052.1 GCA_030039515.1 Nitrososphaerales archaeon | reverse complement strand
CAGGGCTCTCCCAGAAGAAGCCCATCGTCATGGAGGTCGGGGTCGGAGGCGGGAAACTCAAGGAACAGGCTGACTACGTCATCGGTCTCCTTGGGAAGAAGGTCAAGTTCACCGACGTCTTCAAGGCGGGGATGTACGTCGACGTCCTTGGAATCACCAAAGGGAAAGGGTTCGAAGGACCCATAACGAGGTTCGGCGTGAAGAGGAAGCAGCACAAGTCGAGGAAGTCAGTTAGGGCGGTCGCCGTCATAGGCCCCTGGCATCCTGCGGCGGTGATGTACACGGTCGCGCGCGCGGGTCAGATGGGGTTCCACCAGAGGACCGAGACCGGCAAGAGGATAATCATGGTTGGAAACGCGGGTGAAAGGCCGATAACCCCACCAGGGGGCTTCCCGCACTTCGGCAGCGTAGGCGGGGAATACGCGGTGCTCAGGGGGTCGGTGCCCGGTCCGGCTAGGAGGTTCGTCCTGGTCAGGTTCAGGGCGAGGGGAGTGACCAAGAGCCAGAATCCGCCTCAGCTAGTAGAGATCAGCGCGGCGCTGAGGGGTCCAGGCAAGTGAAGGCAGAGGTCCACGGGCTCGACGGGGACTCCGCAGGGAAAGTCGACGTCCCCGATGTGTTCCAGACCCAGCTGAGGCCGGACCTTGTAAGGAGGGCATTCTGGCTGGTGGGTTCGCACGGCTTCCAGCCGAAGGGAAGGGACCCGATGGCAGGCGAAAGGACGACCGCGGAGACTCACAGCCCGCCAACCGGGACAGGCCGAGCAAGGATACCGAAGGTCAAGGGCGAAGGATACACGAGGAGCGGCATGTCGGCAGGGGTCGCGAGCGTGGTCAAGGGGCGCCTCCCGCATCCTCCCAGGTCTGAAAAGGTCATCCATTTCAAGGTCAACAGGAAAGAGAGGCGGCTTGCCACCGACTCCGCGATAGCCTTCACCGCCAATCTGGACGCGGTCAAGGCGAGGGGCCACAGAGTGGAGAAGGTCGAGCTTCCCTTGGTGGTGGCAGACGACGTCGAAACGGTCGAGAAGACCAAGGAGCTCGCCGCGTTCTTGGGCAAGCTAGAGCTCGACGCCGAGCTTGCTAGAGTGAGAGACGGGACGAAGAGGAACACAGGAAAGAGCAGGCTCAGGGGCCGGGTGTACAGGACGCCTGTGGGGCCGCTGATTGTCGTCACCAACGACAGGGGCGTTGGCAAGGCCGCGGGCGGGATCCCCGGCGTCGAGGTCAGGCGCGTCGAGGACGTCAGCGTTCTGGACCTTGCTCCTGGCGGGGAGCCCGGGAGGCTCACCCTCTGGACGGAGTCCTCTCTGAGCGCCCTCACCATGAAGAAGGAGGCCGCGGCGTGACTTGAGGCTCGAGGACGCGCAGAAGATACTGTACAGGCCCTATGTCACTGAAAGAACCTTCGACCAGGTTGAGAGGGAGAACAAGCTCTGTTTCATCGTGCACGACAAGGTGACGAAGAGACAGATCGCGAGCGCCGTCGAGGCGCTGTACGAAGTAAAGGTCCGCGCCGTGAATACCTCTAGGACCATCAAGGGAAAGAAGGCGTTCGTGCGGCTCGCTCCCGAGTTCAAGGCCGCGGATCTCGCCACGAAGCTAGGACTGGTGTAGTGATTGGGCAAGAGAATCCTCCAGAGAAGGCGCGGCAAGGCGGGCATACAATTCAGGAGCCCAAAGAAGGGGAAGATCGCGGCGGTCAGATACCCCCTCCGGGTAGGGGGTCCTCAGAACGCGGTCGTCACGGCGATCATGGACGAGAGAGGCAGGAGCGCCCCTCTGGCCCAGCTTCGCTTCGGTGACAACTCCTACACCTATCTTCCCGCGGTGGCGGGGATTTCTGTGGGGCGCGAGGTGGCGGTGGGCCCTGGCGCGAAGCCTAGCGAGGGGAACGTCGTGCCGCTGTCGTCGATACCCGAGGGAACGAGGGTCTGCAACATAGAGCTGAGGCCCGGTGATGGGGGGAGGTTGGTCAGGGCGTCGGGAGGCTCAGCTGTGCTCTTCTCGAAAGCGAATGGGAGGGCCATAGTCAAGCTGCCTTCGGGAAAGAACATCATGATCAGCGACAGCTGCAGAGCCACAGTCGGGGAGGTCGCCGGAGGGGGAAGGAGGGAGAAGCCCTTCCTGACCGCGGGCGCGAGGCATCACGCCATGAGGGCGTCCGGCAGGGTCTATCCGAGGATGAGAGGCATCGCGATGGCCGTGGTGTACCACCCGTTCGGAGGCGGAAGGCACCAGCATCCAGGAAAGTCCACGAGCACCTCGCGGAACGCACCGCCCGGCAGGAAAGTAGGATTAATAGCGCCGAGAAAGACAGGAAGGAAGAGATTGGCGAGGGCGAGCGCGGAGGTCTCAAAGTAGATGCCGAAGGAGTTCAGGTACAGGGGACGGACACTAGAGGAACTCAATTCGATGTCCACCGAGGCGCTCCTACAGCTCCTACCGTCCAGGGCGAGGCGGTCCCTCAACAGGGGGGTGTCGGATGAAAAGCGGAAGCTGCTTGAGGACGCGCGGGCGGCGAAGGAAGGGAAGAAGGGTGAGATCAAGACGCACGCCAGGGATATGATCGTGCTCCCGACGATGGTCGGCCTCAAGATCGACGTCCATAACGGGAAGGAGTTCGTGCCCCTGGAAGTGAAGGCGGAGATGATAGGGAGGTACCTCGGGGAATACGTGATAACCAACAAGAAGGTGGTCCACGGCACTCCGGGAATCGGCTCGAGCCGGTCCAGCCTCTACGTCCCTCTAAAGTAAGCTGCTCGACCTAGCGTCGATCGCTAGGGTCATGGCGTTTGCGGCGTCTTGCGGGGTCACGGCCGCCGCGATGCATCTCGTCAGCCTTAGCTATGCGACGACTGTCTGTGACTGGTCGCGCAGGAAGTTCAGCAGGTAGTGAGGCCCTCCGACGCCGCGGCCCGTGAGCCCGCTGGCGTTCCAGCCTGTGAACGACTGGGCCCCGGGCCACGCGCCCGTGGTCGAGCCTCCGCTCCTGTTGGCGTAGGTCACGCCGAACCTTATTCTCTCGAAGAACTCCTTCATCTCGGACTTCTTCTCGGTGAATATCCCGGCGGTGAGCCCGTAGTCGGTGTCGTTGGCGAGGCGTATCGCCTCCTCAATCGTCTTGAACTTCCCGGCCACGATGATAGGGAGGAATAGCTCGTCTCGGAACAGCCTGTGGCTCAGAGGAAGATGAGTGATCACGGTAGGCGAAACGTAGAACCCTTTGGCGAGCGACCCGCTCTTCATCACGTCTCCACCCACCAACACCCTGCCCCCCGACCTTTTGGCCTCGGCCACGGAAGCCTCGAACTTGGACACGGCCGCCGCGTTGATCAAGGGCCCCATGAAGGTCCCTTTCTCTATCGGATTGCCGACGGCCAGCTTCGTTGTCCTCTCTCCCAGCGCGTCGAGGAACTCGTCGTTGATCGATTCCTGGACGAAGAGCCTTGAGGTCGCGCTGCACTTCTGTCCCCCGTATCCGAACGCCGCCCTGACGGTCCCTTCGACCGCCTTCGACACGTCGGCGCTGGCCATGACTATCGTCGGGTTCTTGCTTCCCATCTCCAGAAGCATCGGCTTGGGGTAGCGCTGCTCCGCGTGGAATCTCCTGTAGAGCTTCATCCCCACGTCCCTGGAGCCCGTGAACGCTATCCCGGCGACGTCCGTGTTCGTAGCGAACTCGTCTTCGAAGTTGCCTCCCGGCCCCGTGACGTAGTTTACGACGCCCGCGGGGACCCCGGCGTCCACGTATGCGGCGTAGAGCATGAGACCCGTGAGGGGAGCCGCGCTGGTGGGCTTCAGGATCACGGAGTTTCCCGTCATCAGAGCCCCTAGGGCCATGCCGTTGGCCAGCATGAACGGGAAGTTGAAAGGGGAGATCACAGGCCACGCCCCGTATGGCTTGCATACCACGGTTGTGTGCTCGCCTGGCCCCCCTTCTCCCATCTTCGTCGAGTATCCTTCCTCCTTTCTCATCAGCTCGGCGCAGTATCTGACCGCGTCGACCGCCTCCCAACACTCCGCGAGCGCCTCCAGCCTGTTCTTTCCGACCTCGTAGGCTATGGCTGCGGCGATGTCGAACTTCCTCTCGTCCACGAGCCTGGCGAACTCCTCGAGTGCCTCGACCCTGCGCTGCCAGGGCGTGTCCCGCCACTCCTCGAAGCCGGTGAGCGCAGCTTCGATCGCAGCCTTCGCGTCAGACCGGGTCCCGATTTGGAACCTGCCTACCATTATCGACGTGTCGATCGGACTCCTGGACTCGAACTCGCCCGCGCTCGACCAGACCTTCTCGCCTCCGATGAACATCGGATGGCGCCCGCCTGCGTCTGAGCGGAAGCGCCTTGCCGCGGCCTCGAACTTCGGGTCCAGGCTGGGGTCGCCTGACATCGAGACGTAGGTGACCTTGGGGGGAGACTTCTTGGCCATGAAACGCGCGCCTCGGCTCGTCTACTTACACGTTTCTGGAATCGGCGTGCACTATCCTGTGGTGGACGAACTGCGTGCCGGAAGCGGCCGAGTACTCCCTTGCGACCACGGCCTTGACCTCGTCGAAAGGAAGCGCCTCCCCGTTCAGCCTCTCCATGGATGTCATGGTGCCGGGGTCGAGCCCGCAGGGCCTGATGAGGCCGAAGTAGGACAGGTCGGTGTTGACGTTGAGCGCGAAGCCGTGATAGGAGACCCAGTTCGTCACTGCGACGCCTATGGAAGCGAGCTTCTTCCCGTCGACCCAGATCCCGGGATGTCCAGCCACGCGGTCGCCCTTGATGCCGAACCTTGCGACCGCGTCTATCAGAGCCTGCTCTATCGTCCTCACGTGCCTGCGCACGTCGTGGTCGTGGAGCATCACGATGGGATAACCGACGAGCTGTCCTGGCCCGTGGTACGTGGCGTCTCCGCCGCGCTCGACCTCGAAGACCGGCACCCCTTCGGGCCGCATGTTCGCAGGCGTGGTCTTCCGTCCCAGGGTGACTACGTGCTCGTGCTCGAGCAGTATCAGAGTGTCGGGCGCCCTCCCGGCCGAGCGCTCTTGGACCAGGGTCCTCTGGAGCTGGAGCGCCTGTCCATACTCCATCCTGCCCATGTCCAGGAGGATCCCTGTCATGTCTTCAGCTGGTGGATGGGAGAGCCTGCCGCCGACTCGGACGCCTCCATTAGCGCCTCCGGCAGGGTCGGGTGGGGATGGATTGTCAGCGCTATGTCCTCGACGGTAGCCCCCATCTCGATCGCCAGGGCCGCCTCGCTGATCAGGTTGGACGCCTCAGGCCCGACTATCTGGACCCCGAGCACCAGGCCATCGTCCGCGTTCGACACCACCTTGACGAAGCCTTCCGCCTCGCCTGTCGAGAGGGCCCTCCCCAGCGCCGCGAACTGGAACCTCGACCTCTTCACATGGTATCCTGCTTCCGTCGCCTTCGCCTCCGTCAGGCCTGCGCTTGCGACCTCCGGGTCGCAGAACACCGCGTCTGGAATGACCTTCCAGTCGGCGGCTGACGGCTTGCCCGCGATGCACTCCGCTGCGACGACGCCCTCCTTCGAGGCCTTGTGGGCGAGCAGAGGAGGCCCCCTCACGTCGCCTATCGCGTACACGCCCGGGACGCTCGTCTGCATCCTGTTGTCTGTGACTATGTATCCTCGCGCGTCTGTCTGGACGCCCAGGCTTGGCAGGTTGAGCTTGT
>JASHVT010000001.1 GCA_030039515.1 Nitrososphaerales archaeon | reverse complement strand
TGACTGGCTCGCCGCAAGTGGGCGTGCATATCTCCGGTGCGAAGTCCCTCGATTTGTCCTTCGAGCGCGCAAAGGAGATAGGGTGCACGACGTTCCAGATCTTCACCAGGAACCCTAGGATGTGGCGGTTCACCCCGCTCACAGACGACCTGGTCGCGGCCTTCAAGTCAGCACGGAAGAAGACAGGGTTCAGGTCTGTCGTCGACCACATGCCCTATCTTCCCAACTTGTCCTCGCCGGACAAGGCGACGATGAAGATCAGCAGGTACACCTTGACTGAGGAGGTCAAGAGGTGCGATGCGTTGGGGATCGACTATCTCGTCACGCACCTCGGGAGCCACATGGGCGCGGGGACGATGGTTGGAGTCAAGAACGTCTCCGAGGCTGTGACGAAGGCCTTGGACGAGAGCGACGGCAAGACCACAGTCCTCCTGGAGAACATGGCAGGCCAGAAGAACAGCGTCGGGTCTAGGTTCGAGGAGCTAGGGATGATACTGGACCGAGCGCCTCAGACAGGAAGGGTCGCGGTGTGCTTCGATACCTGTCATGGCTATGCCTCAGGGTTCGACCTCGCGAGCGAGGGGGCGGTGGACGCGACGATGTCGCTCTTCGGCGAGACCGTGGGCAAGGAGAGGCTTGGGGTCGTGCACCTGAACGACTCGAAGGGCAACCTTGGGGACAAACTCGACAGGCATGAGTTCGTCGGGGAGGGGAGGATTGGTCGGAAGGGGATGCGTGCGATCGTGCGTCACCCCGACATCCGGGACAAGCCCATGATCATGGAGACGCCTTTCGAAGACGAAGCCAGCATGAAGAGGAGTCTGGCCGTGGTCAGGTCGCTCCTCAGATGATCTCTTACGGTAAAATACGTCCTGAACCTCGACTCACGCCGGCGGGCCCGTAGCTTAGATCCAGTTGCTGGAGAGGACTCAGGTAGAGCATCGGGCTTTTAACCCGAGGGTCAGCGATTGCCCCTAAACGGGTTCGATTCCCGTCGGGCCCGCACTCACTCACGGTTGGTCCTCGGCACGGCACGTGACCGAATCGGAGAAGCCAAGAGCCTAGGCTGGAAACAGTGACAGCTCACCGGGCAGCTTCGGGGTCTAATAGCGGGCAGGAGTCGAACACGGACAGTGGGATTTAATTATCGCGAGTCGATGCTTTTGTGACGATGGCGACAACCCTTGAGAAGGAATTGAGGTTGATCCGCGAGCGCCTCGACTCCATCGAAGACGCCCTGGGGGAGGAGATGTCTGACGACGACAAGAAAGCCAGGGTTGAAGCGCTCAAGGAGCACAGGGAGGGCAAGACCGTCCCCTTCGTCAGGAAACACAATCGTTGAAGGTCTACCTCCACGAGAGCTAGGAAGGGACTCGATAACACGCCCCTCGGGAGTCAAGACACGGCTTGAATCAGCCATTTCTGAACTCTTTCTGACGCCGTACCCGACTGGCTGCAAGAGGCTCAAGGGCGAGCCAGACTCTTATCGCCTTAGAGTCGGAGACTATCGGACCCTGTATTCGATTCTATCTCGCGAAGAGATAGTCGTATTCAGGATTGCCCCAAGGGGCTCTGCCTACGATTAGCACGGGGAATCGTCGGCCAGGAGCGGCCGGCACAACCGGATTTGTAGCAGACGAATTCATACTGTCTCGGTACGAGCCCCGTTCAATTCGGTACCACTTCCAGCTGCGAAAATGCACCCGGTTCCCGTCGGGCCCGCATGCACCAGCCTGCGGCTCATAGCTCGATGCTCATCAGAGCCGCAGTACGAGCGTCGCGGCAATGAAATCGCTTTTACCCATCGTCTCTGATGCCGGTCGATGTAATCGTATGGGCGCTCCTGCTGACAAGTCAAAGCGTTTACTGCGTCAGATTTTCATAATCGTTGACGTTCTCATCGTTCTCTACATCGTGCTTGACGTCATTGCACAGTCTCTTCCACCGCACTACAGTCCAATATCGCAGGCCGAAAGTCTGCTCGCGGTGGGGCCTTACGGCTACGTCATGACGGTCAACTTCCTGATTCGTGGTGTATTCTCTCTTCTGTTTGTGTATGCCATGGTCCAGGTCCTATCAGTGTTCGGAGAGAACTGGCGAAACTACAAGTTTGGACTGTATACGATTGGAATCTGGGGTGCGGGGGCTCTCCTACTCGCTGGATTTCCAGCGACAGGACGCACTCTTGTGACTCATGCGATCATAGCATACATCGTGCTGTTTGCAGCGCCATTAGGCGAGTTCTCAATATCCCTGAAGCTAGGTCGTGTGAAAGCCCTCGCAGGTGTAAGAAAGACCGCACTGGTCATTGCGCTATTTGGAGTACTGTTCATGGTATTTTTCTTGTGGCTACTGCCCTTTCTTCACGGTCTAAAGAGCGGCTATGACGGATTGTTCGAACGGTTGCTTCTCGGCTCAGTCATAGCATGGATGGGAGTAGTGTCTACCTACGCCTTGAGGCACGTTGCAAACCTCACGCAATAGTAGGAAGACGGCGCACAATCCAGACAGCAAAGACGGAAGAGTCGACTAAGGAGGAAGGAGCCTCACTCGAATCTACGTTATGGTCTCCCCGCTCCGACTGGTCTGAATTCGTCGTTTGTCATCTCCCTTTCCGCGCCCCGTGCTAATGGCGTCTAGATACCTGCGATAGCCGTCATACATCGACCGGTACGCCTTGATGTCTCCCAGAGCCTTTACTATGGCTGCCGAACCCTCCTCCATCATCACGAGAAACTCTGCGGCGGCTCTCGCATCGACCTCAGGCTTCATGTAGCCCCCGGCTTGCGCCTTCTTCAGGTACTTCTCCGTCTCCCTCACCCACTCCAACACCACTCCGCTGAGCTTGTCCCTGAAGACGGGGTCTACTGGGGACATCTCTTGGGTCAGGTTGTTGAGCGGGCACCCTAGCGACGCCTCCTCGTCGGTGGTCGCTTCCATGAGCTTCCTGAAGCGCGCCAACATACCCTGGATTGGGTTGCCGTATGCGGAGAGGGGCTTGACCCAGCGCTCGAGCATCATGTCCCTCAGCACCTCGTCGGCAAGCGCATATCCGAGGTCGTTCTTTGTATGGAAGTAATGGAAGAAGGCACCCTCGGTCACTCCAGCCTTTGTTACAATCTCGCTAACGCTGGTGGCCCGGAAACCCTGCCGATAGACGATGTCGTACCCCGCCGACAGAATCTTGCTCCGCGTCCTCTCAGGATCCCTCATGTTATAGTGCAGCCTGTCGGGAACCTAATATAGTATCTGCTATGTATCGCAAGAACATATCAACGCTTAATTACGCATCGCAACATAGCAGTCGCTATGTCTTCACTTTGCCGCCGATGCGGCTGGCAGGCGTAGTGAGCTAACAGTGAAACTGCTGGAGGGAAAGACCGCGGTGATCTATGGAGCCGCCGGCAACATAGGAAGGGGCACCGCGAAGGCCTTCGCGAGAGAAGGGGCGATGGTCTATCTTGCGGGCCACAATCTGGAGCTGGTGAAGTCTCTGGCAGACGAAATCACCAATGCAGGAGGGCTCGCCGAGGCAGCCTTGGTGGACGCCCTCGACGCGAGCTCCGTTGAAGAACAACTCCAAGGGGTCATCGCTAGCAGGGGGAGGCTGGACGTGTCGTACAACCTCATCTCTACCAGCGTGGCCATGGGGAAACAGCTTGCACAGCTCTCGCCGGCTCAGTTCGAGGACGCAGCCTTCGCACGGGCCAAGTCCTGCTTCATCACGTCTACGGCCGCGGCTCGGATAATGCAGAAGCAGAAGAGCGGAGTCATCCTTGGCATCACAGCGGGAAACGGGCGACTACCGGTAAAGGACACGGGTGGTTTTCCGGTTGGCAACGCCGCCATCGAGGCCCTGCTGAAGCAGTTGGCAATGGAGGTGGGTCCCCAAGGCGTCCGGGTAGTCTGTCTCCGGACTGGTGCTACCCCGGAAAGTCCTGTTCTCCAGGCGGTCTATGCGCGCCTTGCGCAAGTGAGGGGGACGACAAAGGAGGAGGTCGAGAGGGCCGAGGCGGATCACACGGCCCTGAAGAGGTCTCCCTTCATAGCCGAAGTGGCCAATGCCGCGGTAATCATCGCGTCAGACTACGCCAGCGCGATTACGGCGACGCCAGTCAACGCGTCCTGCGGCGAAATGATCGACTAGGGCTCAACTCCATCCCGTCCGAAGGCTCCAGGGGTCGCGATGAGCACTTAGTCTGCGTTGAGAAGGCCCAACCCTCTAGCCCGTCCTTCAACAACATGTTGAGTGTGCTCGCCGTCCATGGGTTCGAGTCGACTCAGGCATGGGCACGCGATAACAGCTTCAGCACAGTCTCGGCCTTGGTCCCGTCGGACCCGCGAACCCTGGCTAAGCTTATATTATCACATTAATATGATATTAATATGGTCAAGGCCATCGTAGAAATTGACGAAGAAGCTAACAGAGTGATCAACGTAATCAAAGCCCAGTACGCCTTCAAGGACAAGTCGCAGGCAATCAACGAGTTGGCGAGGCAATACAAGGCCCTGGTCCTCGAGTCCGGCTTGCGGCCGGAGTACCTGAAGAAGCTAGAGAAGATTCGCTCAGAGCCAATAGCGAGGGTGGGCAACGCCAAGGACTTCAGAAGCAGATACGGCCTGAAATGAATGTATGAGCTTGAAGTCAGGCGGCACGTCGACAGGACCTTCAGGAGGCTATCGAAGAGAGACAGCAAGCAGATGGAAGCCATCAGCAGGAAGATTGGCGAGATTCTGCAGGACCCGCACGCCTTCAAGGCGATGCACTTCCCGCTCGCGGGGATGAGAAGAGTCCACTTTGGAAGCTACGTGTTGCTGTTCTCCATCGACGAGCAGAG
>JASHVT010000051.1 GCA_030039515.1 Nitrososphaerales archaeon | reverse complement strand
CCGTGCCAAGCTTGCCGATTACCTGGACCTCCTGGCGTTCTGACCCTTTGGCAATCCGGCTCGGGCTACAGAGGGAGGCGGAAGTCCTCCTTGACCGTGGTCAGGACGAGGTGCGTGTTAGTCCGCTCCACGAACGGCATGGCCAACAGCCCCTTCGTGAAGCGGCTCAGCTCCTCGCGGTCCCTGAACTTCGCTATCACGATCCCGTCGACCTCCCCGGTGACATCATACACGGCGCAGACTCCTGGGAGCTTCGCGATCTCCTTCTCCATCTCCAAGAGCTTCCCCTTCGAGACGAAGATCTCGGTGACCGCCGTCATCGCATACCCCATGGCTTCGAAGTCGACAAGCGCCGCGTACCCCTTGACTACCTTAGACTTCTCCAGACGCGATATCCTAGCGGCCACAGTGGTGGTGGACACCCCGAGCGACGTGGCGATCTGTCGGTACGACGACTTGCCCTGGGTCAGCAGGTGTCTGAGGATCCTGAGGTCCAGGCGGTCGGCTGCCAAACGTCCAGCCCCTTGGGCCTTCTCCATCGACGATGATTGGCGTTTGTCCTGGATTTCTGCTTCTTCGCCCACGAACGTCCGACCGGGACGTGATGATGCTTATATTCGTTCTGTAAGATATGATAACTCGTGACATACAAGATCACGCAGGATGGCAAGTTCGTGAAGAGGTCGTTCACGCCGGAGGAAGCGCTCGACATCATCAGGAAGCAGGGGGTCAAGTTCGTCGACTTGCAGTTCACAGACGTCCCGGGAAGGCTGAGGCACGTGAGCATCCCTTCCGAGATGATGCAGCAGAAGATGTTCACTGACGGGGTGGCGAAGCTCGACGGTTCATCTGTCAAGGGCTTCGTGGAGATATACGAGTCTGACATGCTCCTCGTCCCGGACTCCTCGACCTTCGGCATGGTCCCATGGCTCGATGAAGGGGTGAAGACCGCGAGGTTCATCTGCGACGTGAAGGTCGGGTACGGCGCCGGGCGCTTCGGCAGGGACCCGAGGCACGTAGCCCAGACCGCCGAGGCGAAGATAAGGGAGGCGGGATTCACCGACTCGCTCTGGGGGCCCGAGGTGGAGTTCTTCGTGTTCGACTCGGCGACGTGGGACGTCAACGACCCGTTCTCGTCGAGCTTCAGGATATCGTCCAGGGAGTCCGCGAACGAGTCGAGGGGGACGAACTTCCCCATCAGGTTCAAGGACGGATACTATCCGGCCCAGCCTGTCGACACGCTCAGCGACTACAGGGGGACCTGCGTGAACTACCTGAGGGAAGGTTTCGGCGTGCTCTGCAACGCCCATCATCACGAGGTCGCGACGGCTGGGCAGTGCGAGATCGACATGTACAGGGACGAGCTCGTCACCATGGCTGACAGCACGATGACCTACAAGTTCGTCACAAAGAACGTCGCTTCTAGGATGGGCATGATAGCGTCGACGATGCCCAAGCCGATCTTCGGTGACAACGCTGTGGGGATGCACATCCACTCGAGCATGTGGTCGTCCGGGAGGAACGCGTTCTTCGACCCCGGCGAGCCGTACGCCGAGATAAGCCAGACGGCGAGATACTACATAGGCGGGATAATGGAGCACAGCAGGGCTCTCACGGCCATAGTGGACCCTACGACCAACTCGTACCACAGGCTCGTCCCGGGATACGAGGCCCCAGTCTACATCGCCTGGAGCAAGATGAACAGGTCGGCGAATGTGAGAATACCCGCCTACGAGAAAGGCTCGGAGGGGGCGAAGAGAGTGGAGTTCAGGACCCCGGACCCCTCGTGCAACCCTTACTTGGCGTTCGCGGCCATCACCGCGGCCGGCCTCGACGGCATCAGGAAGAAGACCGAGCCCGGGGACCCGGTGGACGAGGACATCTACAAGCTGACGCCCGAGAAGAGGAGGGAGAAGAAGGTCGGGGAGCTCCCAGGAAGCCTCAAGGAGGCGGTCGAGAGCCTGAAGAGCGACTCCGCGTTCCTCCAAGGCATATTCCCGAACGACCTCGTCGAAGTCATGGAGGAGCTGGAGATGGAGGCGTACAGGTCGGTGGCCGCGAGGCCCCACCCATACGAGTTCTACATGTACTTCGATCTGTGAATAGAATCAGAGCTTGTGTTCTGCAGACGCCTCGACCCAAGCGACAGGCATGAGTTGAACTCTGCCTGTTCCGAACCTCTTTCCTTCCCATGCCTGACCAGGCCTCAAGCGCTTGTCCAGTCGGTCTTAAATAGCACCCCTTCACCCTGGTACTCGGGTGAAACCGCTGGCCCAAATCAAGATCGTGGCGGCCGACGAAACCATCGAGAAGTTCAAGCGAATCGTCCTGGCCAAGCATGGGAAGCTTGAGCTGAGCGCCGAGGGGGAAGAAGCGCTAAAGCTCTACGTCAAGAAGTATGAGAGGGTGTTGGGCGGAATCGTCCCCCCAGATCGTGATCCCTTGAAGGGAATCTGTGCTATCGGCAGGTCGACCGAGCGGCATAACGCACTGAAGGATTTGGCGGTGCTCGAGGCCGGAGAAGCATGATATTCGTAGACACGACTTTCTGGGTGGGCTATGCCGACTCAAACGATGACTTTCACGAGTCAGCGCGGACAGCGATTGAAGCAATCAGGGAAGGGACTGCCCCTTCAGCAATGACTAGCAGTTTCGTCCTTGACGAAGCCGTCACCATATTGGGGAGAAGGAGAGGATTCGGCGCAGGTAGGGCGTCCAAGGTGGCTGGTGGAGTGCTGGCATCCCCCAGAGTCTTCACGATTCACATCGACGAAGCGCTGTTCAAGCACAGCCTGAGTCTCTATCCATCATTCGACGGTGCCCTCAGCCTAACTGACGTGTCCACCGTGGTGGCCATGCAGTCGTTCGGCGTCAAAGACATTCTCTCTCATGATCAGGACTTCGACAAGGTCGAAGGGATACGTAGACGAGAAGAGGCGTGAAGCCGCCACGCCTCTTCAGACACCCAAAGAAATAGAGACGGAATTCAAGTCGCGCGAGTACTTCGACGTGTGAGTAGAGGCTGACTCGCGTGGGCGGGGCGTCACAGGCGACAGCCACGTGCACGAGTCCCCTCGGGCCCGCCAAGGCCTCATTGTCTCGAGCCCGAGGCAGAAGCCAATTCGGCGGAGTCGTCAGACTATGGTGACGTCTGCGAGCCCTTTGAGGTCCTCGTCGCTCGTGTACAGCTCGGAGGAGGCTTGCCGAGCGGTCGCGTAGACGAGCGCGTCCGACATGCGTAGTCCGTGCTCCAGGCTGTAGTCCGCGGCCTCCAGCGATAGGGTCTGGTCTACGGTCACGACTCTCGTTTGGCTGAGAGCGGCTACCGCTTCCAATGCTGTCTCTTCTCCCTTGGCTCTCTTTATCTTCCTATAGACCTCGTACAGCACCACCACCGACGTCACCAGTTCCTCTGGCTTGACGCTGTCGATGATCAGGTTGTACGCAGCGGCTTTGGGGCCATTTGTGAACCTCTCGACCCAGCCATAGCTGTCTATGCTGATCAAGTCCGATCGTCCTTGTCACGCAGTTCGTCCGTATCGACCCCCGAGACCATCCCCTTTGTCTTATTCAGTGGGCGCACAGGGACGTACTGCAGTATCCCGTGCTTGGCGATGGCCATCATCTTGTCGCCGGGCTTGATGTGGGCTTCTTCCCGCAGTTTCTCCGGTATCACTACCTGGTACTTCCGGGACACCTTCACCGTCTCCATCGTTAATCAAAACGTACAACGACGCGTCTATCGATATAAGGGTTCTCTCTTGCATAGCCTTCAGCGGCCGAGGGCACGCTAGGCAGAAGAAGGACCTCAAGACGCACGAGCCGCCGGTCAGGGGTCTCTCCGAAATTGGCGATGGCGCTCAAGTCAGTCGCAGGGTGCTGGACTCAACCCCCAGGACGCTCTGCGCTGAGAGCCGCTACTTGCGTCGAATCAGTACGACAGCACCATCGAGCGTTGGGTCCTTCTCAGCATCCGAGGTCATTGTAATTGGCACCAGGGGACCGCTCGAGAACAGTTCTTCGCGAAAAGTGGCCCTCAGGCGTTCTGGAGTCACCGGACGGAAGTCCCCCCCGTAACTGACTCGCGCTCCCCGGAGCAGCAGGCTCGCGCCCCTCTTCAGCACGCGTGCGAGCTCCGCCGCGTATGCGACGCCGTCGTCGTCGCCCAAGTTGTGCAGCAGCCCCCGGTCGAGGGCGAAGTCGATACACCCGTCTTCGATCGGCATCTTCGTTGCGCTG
>JASHVT010000050.1 GCA_030039515.1 Nitrososphaerales archaeon | reverse complement strand
TCTGGCGCCCGACTGCAAATCCGAGTCCGCGCCTTCTTTTCTCGTATTTTGCCTTTGCTTTCGGCTCGCAAGCCTTAAGAAACTACGAGGGCGGAAAGGCCTGGTCCCGCGGTAGCTCAGCCTGGTAGACCTCATAGAGGACCAATAGCTTCCGGCTGTAGCGGTCGGCCCTGGCTGACCCGTCCAGCCTACTCAGGCCACAGTCACCGGAGTGTCGTCGGCTCGAACGCGCCGAGAGGCGCTAAGCATCCGACCCGCGGGACCTCTCAGCGCGGCGGTGCGCGTTCCGCAAGACTCACAAGGACCCTCGACGCGGCGCACTCGTCCCATGAAATACTGGCAGGGGGCGGCGCTCGTGGCCGTGGTGGTAGTCGCGTACCTCGTCTTCGGCTATCTCAGCTCGACGAAGGGGACGGTCTCGATAGGAGTGGCGAACGCAGCCGGCCTGGCGGTCGTCGTCATAGGGGTGGCCGCGGCCGGCCTGATCTTCAGAAGGGCTACGCCCCAGAGATAGCACACGCGAACGCATCGTCGGGTCAACGGGAAAACGCTTAAGAAAGGAACGCGGCTCATCTTGAAGGAGCCTTGGACGACGAGTTTCTGGCCCTTTCGTTCGTCTTCATCCTCCTCGGAGTCACGGGCATAGTCCTGTTCAGCAGCATCTTCTCCCGCGGCTCGATAACTCCTGTGATGACACCCGCAGGGGACGGCTGCTACTGTGTGATCTCCAGCCCCGAGCCGGGGGCTGCTCAAGGGACGTCGAGCATCCTGCTCGCATTCGGCGTCCTATTCCTCCCGATGGGGATTCTGAAAGGGGGGCTTCCGACCTTCAGGAGGGCCCCGAGGCCGCTCGCGCCTGGCGCCCCGCTCCAGCCAGGCGTCCCTGCCCCTGCCCCCAGGATGCCGCCGACCATCTTCAGCGGGAGTTCTCTTGCCTTCGGCGTGGTCTTGGTCCTGATAGGGCTCGACATCGTGCTCATCCCTGGGTACCTCGTGTTCCACAACTACTGGTACGTGACCTCCGGCGCCCTCCTCGCCGCGGCGGGCCTGATCTCTGCGTTCTGGGGGCTGCGGGCGCCCGCAGAGAAGCCCTCGTAGCAGCGAAGCTATCCGGGCTGAGCCCTGGCGGCCGCGTAGATGTACTGCTGCGCGTATCCCGCGTACTTCCCGAAGCGCGACCTCATCGCTTCCGAGGCCGTCTCGTAGTCTCCTCCGCTCATCTTCGAGCCTCCCTCGCCGAGCAGCTTCCTCCTCAGCCGCGGAGGGAACAGCCTCGGGTACCAGCCCGCCACCGCCTTCCCGATCCAGACGTCGATGGGGAACGCTTCGTCTTTGCCGCAGGAGTAGAGCAGGAAGCAGTCGGCGACCTTCGGGCCCACGCCCAACAGGACCTTCTCGCCCCGGAGCTCGGAAAGCAGGAGCTCGTGCGCCTCCTTGTACGGGAGCGATGCGATCTCAAGGAGGTCGATCTTCAGATCCCTGACCGCGGCGGCCACCCTCTTGATGAACGCCGCCCTATAGCCCAGGCCGCACTCCTCGAACTCGTTCACGCTCCTGGAGGCGAGCGCCTCGGGCGAGGGGAACGAGTGGTGGACGGCTCCTTCGAACTCGAAGGGCTCGCCGAACCTCGAGCAGAGGGCGCTGACCATCTTCTTTATCCTGGGGATGTTGGCGTTGGTGGCCAGGAGGAACGACGCGAGGCACTCCCATTGGTCCTGCCGGACCAGGCGCATCCCGTAGAACCTCTGGGCGGCGACCGTCATGCGCTCGTCCTTCATCAGAGTGGAGAGGACAGCGTCGAGGTCGTCGTCGAGCCTGAAGTAGTTCCTGACGAAGCTGCTCCCCACGCGTTCGCTCGACGCGACGCACCTGAGCCACTCGCCCTCCTGCATCACCTTCACCGCGCCGTGAGTTACGTCGCCCACCCACCAGTCCCCGCTCCTCTCCCAGCGGAAGACCTGGCCGCTCTCGAGGGTATACTGCAGGTTGAACGGGACTTCCAGGGCTAGGTTGTACTCCACCCTGAGTGGATAGCTGCCTCCGCGTTAGTTGAAACTTTCGCCTCAACCGATATAGGTCGAGCCCGCGACGAGCGCGCGCATGGCGCCAGCCTACGAGTCGAGGACGAAGAGGTCCGCGGCCCTATTCAAGAGGGCGAGGAAGGTCTTCGCGGGCGGCGTCAACCACAACGCGAGGTACTACAGGCCCTACCCCATCTTCGTGAAGAAGGCGAAGGGGCAGCACATCTGGGACGAGGACGGGAACGCCTACACAGACTACTGGATGGGGCACATGGCGCTGATCCTGGGCCACTCGCCGAAGGTGGTCACCGAGGCGCTCTCGGCGCAGATCGAGAACGGGACCCACTACGGGATGTCGAGCGGCCTGTCGGTAGAGCTCGGGGAGGAGATCTCGAGAGACGTCCCATGCGCAGAGATGATGAGGTTCTGCAACACGGGCGCCGAGGCGACCATGTATCTCGTGAGGCTCGCCAGGGCGCAGTCCAGGCGCCGGGTGGTCATCAAGATGGCGGGCGGATGGCACGGATACAACACAGAGCTGAACAAGGGAGTGAAGGCGCCGTACGACAGGACCGAGGGCTCAGGGATCGCTCCGGAGGAGCAGGCCTTCGTGAAGCCGGTGAGGTTCAACGACCTGGATGCGGTGGAAAGGGCCGTGAGAGGCGCCTCAGGGGACGTGGCGGCGATATTCCTCGAGCCCGTGCTGGGCGCCGGAGGGTGCATCCCCGCGGACCCGGGGTACCTCAAGGGCCTCAGGGAGCTCGCGGACAGGGAGGGGGTGCTCCTGGCCTTCGACGAGATAATCACGGGCTTCAGGGTCGCGCTAGGCGGCGCGCAGGAGCGTTACGGGGTCGTACCCGACCTGGCCTCTCTGGGAAAGATAGCTGGAGGAGGGCTGCCCATAGGCGTGGTGTGCGGAAGGAAGGAGATAGTCTCTGCGGCCGACCCTGGGAAAGAGGGCTTCGCCTCCATAGGGGGCGGGACGTTCTCCGAGAACCCGCTGACGATGACCGCCGGCCTGGCGACCCTGCGGCATCTGAGGAAGAGCAAGAGCGTCGTGTATCCTCGCCTCGAGGAGCTGGGGACAAGGCTCAGACGCGGCGTCGACGCGGCCCTCTCTGCCAGGGGCCTTGACGTCCGCACTACAGGGATGGGCTCCCTCTTCCTCACGCACTTCGGCCCCACCTCTCCCTACGCGCGAGAGCCCTCGGTCGGCGACAAGGCGTCTGCCGACGCCTACGGCCTCCACATGATCTCGAGCGGTTCCTTCTTGCTCCCGGGCCATCCCGGCGGGATCTCGGCAGCCCACACCAGGAGCGACGTGGACGACTTCATCCGAGACAGCGGAGAATATCCGTCAGGGGGCAAGAAAATGGGGGATGCGAGGAGCTAGCCGACCTTCGAGAGTCTCGCATCCACGTCTGACCAGTTGACCACGTTCCACCACGCTTCGACATACTTCGCCCTGTCGTTCATGTAGTCGAGGTAGTAGGCATGCTCCCATACGTCCAGGCCCAGCAGGATCCTCATCTGGGCGAGGTGCATGAAGTTCTGCTTCTCGACCTGAGTCAGCACGAGCTGTGAAGTCTCCGCATCGAAGAGTAGCAACGCCCAGCCGCTGCCTTCGACGGTCTTCGCCGCGTCGCTGAATTGGGCCTTGAACTTGTCGAACCCGCCGAAGTCTCGGTTGATGGCGTCCGCGACTCTGCCTCCTGGGCTCCCGCCGCCCTTTCCCGGGGGCGCCATGTTGGGCCAGAAGATCGAGTGGAGTATGTGTCCGTCGACGTTGAAGCTGTAGTCCCGGAGCACGGCCCTTACGTCGATCTGCAGCTCGCCCTTCCGCGCCTTCTCGAGCTTGTCGAGGGCTGCGTTGGCTCCAGTGACGTAGGCCTGGTGGTGCTTGTCGTGGTGGAGCGTCATGATCTTCTCTGAGATGTGGGGCTGGAGGTCTGAGTACTTGTAGGGTAGAGGTGGAAGTGTGTATGTCTTCGCCATTGTCGCCGAGCGCCTGGGAGCCCTGTAAAAGCTTGTCTGCTAGGCCGTGATGGAGGGCTTGGCCTTCTTCGCCTTCTCCCAGTCTTCGAGGAAGCGCTTGAGCCCCGAGTCGGTGAGCGGGTGCTGCATCATCTTCTCCATGACCTCGGGGGGCATGGTCGCGATGTCCGCGCCGAGCCTAGCCGCCTCCAGGACGTGGAGCGGATGCCTGATGCTCCCCACGAGCACCTCGGTCTTCAAGCCGTAGTTGTTCCTGATCTTGACCAGGTCCTCGACGACCTCCATTCCTCTGTGGCCGATGTCGTCCAGCCTCCCTATGAAGGGGCTGACGAATGAGGCCCCCGCCTTTGCGGCGAGCAGGCCCTGGTTCGCCGAGAAGATGAGGGTCATGTTGACGCGTATCCCGAGCCCGCTGACCGTCTTTGTCGCGCGGAGACCCTCGGCTATCATCGGTATCTTCACCACGACGTTGGGTGCGAGCTTCGAGAGGTGCTTCGCCTCCCTGACCATCCCTTCGTAGTCGGTGCTCACGACCTCTGCGCTCACGTCTCCCTTGACCTCCTTGCAGATGCTGGAGACAATCTCCTCGAACTCTCCGCTCTCCTTGGCGACGAGGGTGGGGTTGGTGGTGACGC
>JASHVT010000049.1 GCA_030039515.1 Nitrososphaerales archaeon | reverse complement strand
GCGCTGGAATATCTCGCGACGCCCGCCAGGAAGAGCACCTCGGTGTCGGAGGTCCAGAAGTGGAAGCGCTGGTTGAGGATCCTTCTGAGCCCGCTCGCGACTGCGGTGGGCACCTGCCCGCTCCGCCTCTGCAGCCGAAGTACGGACTCAAAGTGCGCGCGGACCGTGGCCGCATGCCCAAGGTCAAGGAGGAGTCCCTCCGAGTACACCAGGTCCCTGACCCAGAGCTCGGGGTACGCTTGGGTGCTGGCTTTGAAGCCCGAGCCTATCTTGCAGTCCGCTATGACCCGCAGCGCCCCCGCGAGCCCCTGAGCGCCCGACCTCGGCTCCATCCTTCCGCGTGCGTCCTATCAGCGCTATAAGGCGGACCCGCTCCGCGCCGCGGAGAGTATTTCAGCAAGCCCTTGGTGGGCGTGCTCGCCACTTGTCCAAGCGTGAACCCGCCGCGTTCATACTTGTCCTTGCCGCCGCGCTCGCCATCAGGCTGTTCCTGCTCGCCGTGCCCGGCGCCCCGAAGACGGACGTCTTCTACTATGACACTCAGGCGGTCGCGGACCTGCTCCGCGGCGCCAACCCCTACGGGCACATCTATGTAGTCCCCCCGGCCGTGGCGACCCCCGGTGCAGCGCGCGTCTTCGCGTACCTGCCCGGAGTCTTCGCGTTCCTGGTCCCGGCCGGCGCGGCCATGGACATCAGGGTCGGACTGATCCTTGCCGACGTCGTGGCGGCGATATCTCTCTACGCGATAAGGGGAAAGTACTCCGTCTGGTCGGCCGCGATCTTCCTCCTTCTCCCGCCGACCATCCTCTTCTCGACATGGTTCCCTGACAACTCCATGCCTGCGATCGCCTTCCTTGCGGTCGCCATCGCCGTGGAGTCGAGGGGGAAGCGGTGGGCTTCGGCCGCTCTATGGGGGCTGGCCGCCGCTTCGAGCCAGCTCATCTGGCTGGTCTTCCCGCTGTACCTCTACCGGAGCTACAAGCTCAGGAGGCTCTGGGACGCCGCAGTCAGCGCGCTGGTCGCGGCGGCGACGGTCGTGCCTTTCCTTCTTTGGGCCCCCGGGACGTTCTTCTACGACACGACCCTGTTCCAGTTCGAGAGGGAAGCGCTGAGCCTCGTGACCTCGGGGCCGTTCGGCATCAACCTCAACCTCTCGATCCAGGGGATCGCCTCGACGCTCGGATTCTCAGTTCCCCTCGTTGTCAGGGCCGGAGTCGTGGTCTTGGTCCTCGCAGTCGCCATGCGATACGTGAAGGGCTCGCTGGGCTCGCTCCTCCTTGCTTCGACGCTCTTCCTGACGGTGACGCTCTTCGTCCTGCCCGAGGACCTCTATCTGGCATACTTCGAGCTCCCGCTGTTCATGCTCCTGGCGTGGTTCGCACTCAGAGGCGAGAGCGCGCCGTCCCCGCGGGAGGCGCCTGAGGCTCCACCCGGTCTGAAGACTTAAGGATGCGCGGGCATCGTGCCCGGAAGTTTGGACTCGCGTACCAGGCGCATGTACGCGGCTATCATGTGGGGCTCGCTGGCAGTGATCATAGTAACCAGCGCATACGGGATAGGGGAGTCGCTCTTCGGCAGCAAGGAGCCGGTCGGCGAGTACCTCGTCAACGTCTACTGGCCCTTTCCTCCTTACTTCGCGCAGCCGGTCACGTACTTCAGCGTGTCATGCGTGGCGCTGTTCTACTCAGGGATGAGGCTCTGGGAGGAGAAGGTCTCGAAGTGGCCCAAGTGGCTCCTCTCGTTCCTCCAGCTGGTGGGCTTCGTGGTCGCCTTCTCGGCCGCCTACGAGGTCATGTACAACTTCATGCTCTGGGGCGCGACCTACACGATCGCGTGCACGGGGAGCGTCGGCGCGTGCAACCCGGACGTCCTTTCAAGCAACTACCCCTACGCCTGGAACCTCCTATTCGCCACGAGGGCGTTCGCGGCCCTCTTCGTGGTGAGCGGATACTCGGTGTACTACCTGCGCAAGCTTGCAGGCTCAGGGATGGTCTAGGCGGACTTCGGGGCCCCGCTCGAGTAGAGGACCAGGGCCTGGACGACCGTGAAGACGACGAAGACGGCGAACGAGGACGCGGCCGCCGACGCGAAGACCGTCCCTATCATCGCCAGGGCCGAGTAGGCCTGGTATCCCGAAAGCACCAGTCCCGAGAAGACCGTAGCGAGGCTCCAGGCCCAGGTGACCCTGTCGACTGGGCGGAAGAGCAGAAGGGCCCCGCTGACCACGAAGAGGAAGACCGGCCACGCGACGAGCGCGGAGCCTACAAACACGGCGACCACCGCCCAGACGGCTGCGAGCGCGAAGTTGGAGTACGCGAGGTTCGAGCGTATGACTCCGACGATGTCTGGCATCCTGACCGGCGTTACGTGGTGTCGTTATAAATCATCGCAATCGTCGGTCTCAAGTCTCGTTATCCTTATCTGCATTGGGGGCTCGCGACGGCCCGATTTTGCAAACCGAATCGGACCAGAGCGGCGCCGGGCTCGCGAGGAAGCTGGCCGAGCTGATGAAGCCGGTCTCTGATACGGGAGAGACGCTCCTCGCGTCCGCGACCTATGACGGGGACAAGAAGCGGGCCATCCTCAAGTTCTACGACCCGAAGGCAGGGAGGTTCTGGCTCTGGATCGACAACACAGGCCACAGGCCGTACTGCTACACGAAGCTGGATAGGAGCGAGCTCGAGGAGATCAGAAGCAGGAAGGACGTCGTGGAGATCGTCGATGAGGAGAGGCTCGACCTTCTCAGCGACTCGAAAATCACCGTGAGGAAGATCGTTACCACGGACCCGCTCGCGATAGGCGGCGGGAACGACAGCATCAGGGACAAGATCAAGGCGTGGGAGGCCGACATCAAGTACTACGAGAACTTCACCTAC
>JASHVT010000048.1 GCA_030039515.1 Nitrososphaerales archaeon | reverse complement strand
ATGCTGGTGTGCTTCGGTCCATCCATCGCGAGAGACGCTGGAGACCGTCAGGTCTCGCGCGAAGGACTGCGTCTGCCCTGGTTGCCTTGGCGGCGTCGTCAGCTCAAGAGGGTGAGGGCTGCGCTCATGGCACCTACCAACGACCTTTGAACGCTATCCGAGCCGCAAACGATGACGACGTCCCCGCTCGCAGGCTTCAGACCACTCCTGAGCTCTGCCCAGGCCGGGCTTGGAAAGTCCTTGGCGGCGTCCCTGGACGAACCGGGAACTTGGAACTTCGACCCCTCGACGACGTAAGTCGTGGCCCCGTCAGCTCCAGCCTTTATCGACGAGTCGCGCTGCTCAATCCCGCTTCTGACCCTGCCTGACCTCCTCCTTACGACGACGGCAACCTGCCGTCTTCCGACAGCGAGCGGTGCCTCGGAGAGCTCGAGATATCTCGGAACCGTCCTCTTCAGTTCCAGGTAGGCCAGTTCTCCCTTCCGAGTGAGAAAGCACCCCTCAGCCTTCGTGCCGATGTATCCTCCTTCTTTGAGCCACTTGATCACTGTCCTGACAGCCCCATCTCCCAGTCCCGCCTCAGTGGCCAAGTTGTGCCTCCCGATTGACCCTGACTCTCCGATCTTCATCAAGACTATCAGAAGTTGCGAAGGACCGTAGGTCGCTGCAGGGCCCGGCCCCCTGGCGTTTCCAAGCTTCAGGAGCGCCTCGATGGACGACACGCTCACTCCGGCTTGTGCCGCCCTTTTATCCTATTTTGGGACCGGTGCTTGCGAGGTTCTGTTCCGCCAAGGTCCCTGATATGCTCACGGCATCCAGATACCGGTCTTGATACCGATGATATGTACCGCAAACATGGTCGTTGCATCTAGTTCATCGAAGATGCTCCTTATGATGTAGCCTGTCTAGTTTCTGTTCATGCTTGCCTGACTCCAGGAAACGGTGACACCCGTCATGAACGTAATGTCTTGGCTGTGACTAGGACTTCCAAGGGGAAGGTGTAGGTGCGTGGACCGCGCCATGGCTCAAGTACAGAAACGAGAGTGATATCCTACAGCCAGACAACCCTTAAATCGGCTGGCTAATCCATCCAAGCAGAAACCTGCGTGGCCAAGACAACATATCTGATCGCCTTGCCTCTCGTGGCCCTCGTCATAGTCAGCGGCTTCGCGGCAGTCTACTACTACTCACGCTACAACCAAGCGGAGTCGCAGAACGAGACGTACCTGCAGCAACTGAAAGCGCTCGACGTCAGCTACGACTCCCACATACTGATCGACTTCGGGAACGGAACGAACGTCTGGTACAACGACACGCACTTCCAGCCCGGGCTGAACCTCTACGTTGCTACCCAGGTGATCACGGGAGGTCAGGTCAACGCAACCTACTACCCTTCATATTCAGAGCACTTCGTGACCGCGATCTACAACGTCGCGAACTCAGGGAACAACTACTGGGGGATATGGACGTACAACTCAACCGCCTCTTGGCAGATGGCTAGCGTCGGAGCCGATGACCTACAAATCTACAACGGCTCAGTGTACGCCTGGTTCTATGGGCCAAACACGTCGCCTCCCTAGCCGTGAATGGGCAGGGACCGGCCACCCGCTCTCTGCCTTGGCTGTATAACATAGGTTATAAGACTTATAATCCGGAGCTGGATTCGCGGCCTGTCTGATGAAACTCGAAGTCAAGGACCTTCACGCATCCGTGGAAGGGAAGGAGATACTCAGGGGCGTTAACCTGACGGTAGAGCAAGGAGAAGCCCACGCACTGATGGGCCCGAACGGCTCGGGTAAGAGCACCCTGGCATACACCCTGATGGGCCACCCCAAGTACCAGATCACCTCAGGCCAGGTCCTGATCGGAGGAGAGAGCATAGTGGGACTAACACCTGACAAGCGCGTCAAGAAGGGGCTGTTCCTCGCCTTCCAATATCCAGTGAGCGTCCAAGGCGTAAGCATGTTTTCCTTCCTCCGCGCAGCCTACAACAACTCTCGCCCGCCCGGGGCCGAGCCCCCGACCATCTTCGAGTTCAGAGAGGAGGTCGCCGCGAAACTGAAGATGCTCGACATGGACGAGTCGTTCCTGAACCGCTACCTGAACGAGGGGTTCTCGGGGGGAGAGAAGAAACGGGCTGAGATTCTTCAGATGGCCCTCATGCGCCCGAAGTTCGCGGTGCTCGACGAGACCGACTCGGGCCTCGACATCGACGCGCTTCGGATCGTCGCAGAGGGGATAAACAAGGTCTCCGGCCCGGAGACGGGGACCCTGCTAATAACCCACTACCAGAGGATACTGAAGTACGTAAAGCCTCAGTTCGTCCACGTCATGTACCAGGGCAGGATAATCGAGTCAGGCGGCGAAGAGCTTTCGAGGCTCCTCGAGGAGAAGGGCTACAACTGGATAACTGGGTACAAGGAAGAAGAGCAAGTGCCCGCTGAGCCGTCTTAGCAATGCTTTTAGCCCTGAATAATAACCTATGTTATATCGGGTGACAAGGATTGAGCTCCAGGACAGACACAGTCACTGAGGACTACAAAGAGAAGTACGGGTTCAGCGACCCCGTAGACCAGTACGCGGTCAAGGGGGTCAAAGGCCTCTCCGAGCGGGTCGTCCAGGAGATAGTGCGGCTACACGACGAGCCCTCCTGGATGGAGCAGCTCCGGATGAAGGCGCTGCGCCACTTCCTCGATATGAAGCCTCCAGCATGGGCGCCTGACCTATCCGACATCGACTATCAGAGCTTCTACTACTACGCCAACCCCACCGGGAAGGCAGCGAACTCTTGGGAACAGCTTCCGGAGTACATCAGAAGGACGTACGACAAGCTCGGGATCACTGACGCCGAGAAGAAGTTCCTGGCCGGAGTGGGGGCGATCTACGAAAGCGAGGCCGTGTACCACAGCATCCAGGGCGAGCTGCAGAAGCAGGGCGTCGTCTTCTCCGACACCGTGACGGCCCTTAAGGAGCACCCGGACATCATGAAGAAGTACTTCGGCACCGTGGTGCCGTACCAAGACAACTTCATCGCCGCCCTGCAGACCGCGGTCTGGAGCGCGGGGAGCTTCGTCTACGTGCCCGAAGGGGTCAAGGTTACGATGCCACTGCAAGCCTACTTCAGGATAAACGAACGCAACATGGGCCAGTTCGAGAGGACGCTGATCGTCGGCGAGCCATACAGCGAAGTCACGTATATCGAGGGGTGCTTGCCTGCTGACGAATTGGTAAGTCTGGGGTCGGAGACAAGGCAAATTCAGGAGATTTCTCGCGGCGAGAGTGTGATGACTCACGAAGGCAGGAAGAGGCCCGTGAACCGAACCTACGTTCATCCACATGATGGCCAGCTGTTGACCATCGTCCCGCAGTCGAGCGCTAGCGCATTCAGGCTCACACCTGAGCATCCTGTGCTCGCGGTAAGGCGGGAGTCTGTCGCAGTAAGGAAGAGTCGGCGAGGCTGGCTCACTGAAGCATCTACTGCCAAGTTGATGAGCGCCAAGCCTGAATTCGTCAAGGCGGGGGAACTGAAGCTTGGAGACTTTCTGGTCTATGTGGTTCCAAGCGAAGAATCTGACGACGCCTCTCTCTCCGAAACCCTCCTGAAGATCCTAGGCTTGTATCTTGCAGAGGGGACGGTCTCCTACAACATCAGTCTCCGCAGGGACGTCCTCGAGTTCAGCTTTGGAAAGTCCGAGTCCGAGAAGTCGCTTGCGAAGGAGCTTCTGGACCTGATCCACTCGACCGGAGAGAGAGCAAGCATGTACAAGTCGAGAGGCAAGTACTGGGTCGTATCATCCCACTCCAAGAAGCTAATCGACCTCTGCAAGAGCTCCTGCGGGATCGGAGCCGCCACGAAGCTGCTCGACGAAGGGCTGATGCACCTTCCTCGCGTGAAGCAGGCCATCTTCCTGAAGTACTACCTGAAAGGTGATGGAAACCGGTACGTCAAGGAACGTGCCTCGGTTATGATCAGAGCGTCGACTGTAAGCCGAGCTCTAGCCTTCCAACTCCAAGAGGTCCTCGGAAGGGCGGGCATGTTCGCGAACATCAACCTGAGGAAGGGGTCGGAAGACACAATCGCCGGGCGAAGGACTGTTCGGAAGGACCAGTACGTCGTAGAGTATACAGAAGGCAAGAAGTGGAGTGCCGTGAGGAGAAAGGGGAACAGGTTCTTTGTACCGATAAAGAAGATCGTCTCGTCCAGCTTCGAAGGACGGGTGTACAACATAGGCGTAGAAGGGGACGAAACATACCTTGTCAAGGGGTTCGCAGTCCACAACTGCAGCGCGCCCGTCTACTCATCTCAGTCTCTCCACTCAGCGATCGTAGAAATCGTCGCACGGAAGGGGTCGCTCGTGAAGTACACCACGCTCCAGAACTGGTCAAAGGACGTGCTCAACCTCGTCACCAAGCGCGCACACGCCTACGAGGACGCCACCGTGTCTTGGGTCGACTTCAACGGGGGCTCCAAGCTGACGCGCAAATACCCTTCGATCTACCTCCTGGGCCCGAGGTCGAGGGCTGACATAATCTCGGTCGCATACGCGGGCCCCGGCCAAGTCCAGGACACCGGGGGAAAGGCTATCCATCTCGCAAAGGACACCACGT
Source organism: Nitrososphaerales archaeon (assembly GCA_030039515.1). Taxonomy (GTDB): domain Archaea; phylum Thermoproteota; class Nitrososphaeria; order Nitrososphaerales; family Gagatemarchaeaceae; genus UBA183. The sequence goes on along the minus strand of JASHVT010000048.1, from coordinate 10,668 downwards.
CGAAGATCATATCCCGTTCCGTCTCGAAGGGAGGGGGACACACAGCCTACAGGGGCCTCCTGCACATAGCAAAGGGAGCCAAGAACGTAAAGTCCTCGGTGCGGTGCGACGCCCTTCTGCTGGACCAGAGCAGCACCACTGCCACGTACCCGTACATGGAGATCCAGGAGGACGACGCCACGGTGACCCACGAGGCCAGCGTAGGCAAGGTCGGCGAGGAGCAGCTCTTCTATCTGATGTCGCGCGGAATGACCGAAGGCGACGCGCTGAGCATGGTGGTCAACGGGTTCCTGGAGCCCTTCGCCAAGGAGCTCCCGATGACGTACGCCGTGGAATTCAACAGGCTCATGTCGCTCGAGATGACAAACGCCGTAGGCTAGGGCGGCCCTAAGGCCGAGACACATGTCCCTGAAAGAGCTGCTCGCCTTCGACAAGAGCCTCGTCTCCGCCCTCTCCGAGTCGAGGAACGAGCCCAAGTGGCTCCTGGACTCGAGGCTGGAAGCCTACGGTCATTACAGGTCCCTAGGCACTGAGCTCAATCCTCTGTACACCAAGTACGTCAGCACCTTCGGCGTCGACGTCGACGTGTTCCGGATGCAAGCCCAGAGCCCCAAGCTCGACTTCAGGGCGTTCTTCGAGGGGTTCCTCACGGGAAAGGAGCGCAACATCCTGCTCCAAGGGAACGAGCAGCACGTCCACTCGGAGCTCGACGACGACCTCTCCGCGAAGGGAGTCCGGCTCCTTTCGATGGAGGAGGCCCTCAAGACCGACGAGGACCTGGTCAAAGGACTCTTCGCAGACAGGCGGGCCAAGCCGTCGAGCGAGAAGCTCGCCGCGTTCGTAGGAGCCTTCTTCAACTGCGGGACGGTCGTCTACGTTCCAAGAGACGTCAGCGTAGACAAACCTCTGAGAAGGATGATCCTTCTCGACGCGCCAAAGTCCGCTGTGGTCGACCTGACCTTCGTCTTAGCTGAGGAGTCGTCGAAGCTGGTCTTCCTGGAGGAGCTGTACTCGAAGGGCCCGTCCGGACCGTCGCTGATGGCCTCCACGGTCGAGGTCCGCGCCAAGCCGTCCTCCCACGTGGACCTGTCGTCGATACAGCTTCTTGACGAGCAGGCGGTGCACGTCTCGAACAGGGCCGTGGAGACGCTCAACGACTCCAGGGCGACCGTCAGCTCGCTCTCCCTCGGAGCCGCCTCTTCCCGCTCCCGCACGAACTTCTTCCTGGATGGAAGAGGGTCGCTCGCGGAGGGATTCGAGATATTCTTCACGGACGCGAAGCAGAAGTACGACTTCGAGACGAACCTCTTCCACAACTCGCCGGACTCGACAGGGTCGACCCAGGCCAGGGGCGTCTTGAAGGGCGAGTCGCAGTCCATATTCAAGGGGATGATCAAGATCGTCAACGCGGCAAAGAACTCGCGCTCGTATCTTGCGCACCACGCGATGATTTTGGAGAGGACGGCAAAGTCCGACGCGATACCAGGCCTCGAGATCGACAACAACGAGGTGAAGGCGACCCACTCCGCCTCCGTCGCGCAGATAGACGAGGAGCAGCTCTTCTACCTGATGGCCAGGGGCCTTCCGCTCGACGAGACGAGGAGGATGGTGGTCCTAGGATTCTTCGAGCCCGTCCTGTCCAGGGTCCCGATAGAGCAGACCAGGGAGGGCGCCAGATTCATGATCGAGGGCAAGTGGGACGGCGTCAAAAGGCGCCTGGTCGACAGGGAGACGCTCCTCCTGGAGGAAGGCGAGACGACGCCGGAGGTCAGGCAGTCAGAGGACATCTTCGAAAGGCACTACAAGTACCGGTAGCACGAAATTGGGAGAGTTCAAGCCGGCGATGAAGGAGAGCGACCTGGCGGAGGGGTCGATGGCGTCTGTCGAGGTTGACGGAGTCCGCGTGCTGCTGTCCAGGATAGGCGGAGGCGTGTTCGCGGTCAGCGGGACATGCACTCATGAGGAGGCCGACTTGGGGCTGGGCTTCATGATTGAGGAGAGGGTCGTCTGCCCGCTCCACCTGTCTCAGTTCGACCTCAGGACGGGGGAGGTACTGAGCCCCCCGGCAGTCTTGGGCTTGAAGCGCTTCAATGTTAAAATACACGAAGGGCTAGTTTTGGTCGAACTATGACAGGAGCGTAGCAGGACGATGCTCGAGACCGAGGCTCTGGACGTGGAGCAGGTCCGCGCCGACTTCCCGATCTTGACGAGGAAGGTCAGAGGGAAGAGACTTGTCTACCTCGACAGCGCGGCTACCTCCCAGAAGCCGAAGCAGGTCGTCCAGGCCCTCGTGGATTATTACTCGACGTACAACTCTAACGTCCACAGGTCGGTCCACACCCTGGGAGAGGAGGCCACGGCCGCCTACGAGGCGGCCAGGGAGAGGACGGCAAGGTTCGTGGGGGCGAGCCCCAAGGAGCTCGTCTTCGTCAGGGGGACGACGGAAGCAACGAACCTCGTAAGGTTCGCGTGGGGCGAGAGGTTCGTCGAGAAGGGCGACCTCCTGGTGACCACTCTGATGGAACACCACAGCAACATAGTCCCCTGGCAGCTCCTCGCGAGGAGCAAGGGCGCCCGCCTGGAGTATGTGGGCCTCACGGAGGAAGGGACCCTCGACCTTGCCAAGCTCGAGTCGCTCCTGAAGGAGTCTCCAAAACTCGTGGCCGTCACCCACTGCTCCAACGTCCTGGGAACGATAAACGACGTCGAAAAGGTCTGCTCGAGGGCCAAGTCTGCGGGAGCAGCCACGATAGTCGACGGCGCCCAGTCAGTCCCGCACATGCCGGTAGACGTCGCCCGGATCGGCTGCGACTTCTACGCCTTCTCGGGACACAAGATGCTCGGGCCCACTGGGATAGGCGCGCTGGTCGGCCGCAAGGAGCTGCTAGAGAAGATGGACCCGTTCCAGGGAGGAGGGGAGATGATCAAGGAGGTCTTCCTCGACCACTCCACCTGGAACGAGGTGCCGCACAAGTTCGAGGCCGGGACGGTCAACATCGCGGACGCGATAGGGCTCGGAGCCGCCGTCGACTATCTGACAGGCCTGGGAATGTCCAAGGTCCGCGACCACGAGGTGAAGCTAATGAGATATGCGATGGAGACTCTGAACGCGCTCAAAGGCTTCAGGTCGTACGGACCCTCCGACCCTTCGACAAGGGGCGGGGTGCTCTCGTTCAATCTGGCGGACATCCATCCCCACGACCTCGCGACCATACTCGACGAGGAGGGGATCGCCATCCGGTCAGGACACCACTGCGCCCAGCCGCTGATGAGGTGGCTCGACGTAGCCGCGACGAGCAGGGCCAGTTTCCACGTCTACAACTCGTATGACGACGTCGACTCCCTGAAGGCGGGGCTGGAGAAGGCAGGCGAGATCTTCAAGGTATGAGCAGCGCAGACATCTACAGGGAGCTCATCCTGGAATACTACAGGAACCCGAGGAACTTCGGAAAGCTCGACAGGTTCGACATCGAAGCACACGACACGAACCCGCTTTGCGGCGACGAGGTTAGCATGCAGATCAGGGTCGGCGCGGGGAACACCATAGAGGAGATCAGGTTCTCCGGAAAGGGCTGCGCGATAAGCCAGGCCTCCGCCTCGATGCTCACCGAGCTTGCGAAGGGCAAGCCGCTCGGGTGGGTCAAGGGACTGTCCAAGGAGGACATCTTCAAGCTCCTCGGCACCTCCGACCTCGGGCCGTCCAGGATAAAGTGCGCGCTCTTGGGGATGAAGGTCCTGAAGACCGGCGTCTACGGGTACCTCGGGGCGCACTTCGAGGACAGCGACGCGGACCCGACGCGCTAGGCGCGACGAAGCAAGCACTTTTAGCCACTCGCGCGCTGCCCGCATAGGGCGACGCGGTTGAACGTGAACTGGAAGGTTCTCTTCCCGTATGAGCTCATCGAAGCGAACTGGAGGCTCTGGTCGTTCATCGCCATCCTGGGCGTGGGGTTCTGGGCCCTCACCGCCTTCCCCGTGGCGCAGATCGCAGGCTACGTAGACCCGTTCTACAGCCCGACCATCCTCATCGTCCCGCTTCCCGGGGCTTTCCGCCTCACCTGCTACGCCTACAGGAAGGACTATCACAGGCACCTCTTCGAGCACCCTCTTGGCTGTTCGAACGCGGACAGAGGAGACAGCGCTGCTAGGAAGTACACAGGGGAGAGGAACGCCGTCTTCCAGCTCGAGAACCTGCACCGGTACTTCATGTACGCGGGCCTGGCGATTCTGCCCTTCTTCTACTATGACTTCGCGTACTCCCTCGTGTACTCCGGGTCCTTCGTCCTGAGGATAGGGAGCCTCATTCTGCTGGCCAACGCCCTCCTGCTCACGGCCTGGACCTTCTCCTGCCACGCCGTCAGGCACATCGTAGGAGGTAACATCGACTGCTACAGCTGCGTGGCGGCCGGAGGCGCGCGGAAGGCTGTGTACGACAGGCAGAGCTGGCTCAACAGCCATCACGAGGCGCTCGCGTGGATCAGCCTGCTCACGATAATATTCACCGACCTCTACCTCAGAGGTCTGACGGCGGGCCTGCCCATCGACCACACCCTTCTGAGGCTATGAACGTGATAGGGAGCAGGCAACGGATGCCGAAGAGGGCCCGATATCCTCTGTTCCTTTGCGGGCTGGCCGTGCTCATACTCGGGGGTCTGGCCGCAAACGCCGAGAAGGTCCCTACCGACGAGTTCGCAGGGATAGCCCTGCTTGGCTTCGCGTTCCTCGTCCTCTCAGTCGTGTTCAAGTGACCGGGGAGGCCGCTACCTGATGAGCGCCTGTATCAGGTAGTACATGGGGACTATGACCACGGGCGCCAGAAGCGCCCCCCAGAAGACCATCTTCAGCCCCTTCATCACGCCGGCCTCCAGCTTCTCCTCGTCCTTCGTCACCAGCCTGTACAGCCAGAGTATGGGGTCGTAGTGCCTGTCCACCACCCTCTCCTTCTCCGGGATTATCGCGTCGTCGGTGATCACTATGTGCTCTGGGCAGATCTCTTGGCAGCACTTCGTTATGTTGCAGTACCCCAGGCCGGCAGCGTTCTTCATGAAGTCCGCCCTGTTCAGCGAGTCCATCGGGTGCATGTCGAGCGAGGCCGCCTTCACCACCCATCTCGGGCCGACGTATTCCGCCTCGTGCTCCCTTACGACGTGGCATACGTCCTGACAGAGGAAGCACTCGATGCACCTCCTGAACTCCCTCGACCTGTCGACGTCCTGCTGCCAGAACCTCCACTCCTTGCTGTTGGGCTTCCTGGGGGTGAATGGGGGCATCATGGCGGCGACCTTCCAGTTCTCCGTCACATCGGTCACAAGGTCGCTGACCAGGGGGAAGGCCTTCATCGGCTCGACGACGATCTCGCCTTCAATCGAGTCGACAGGGGTCTTGCACATCAGCTTCGGCCTCCCGTTGATCTCAGCCGAGCAGGAGCCGCACCTCCCAGCCTTGCAGTTCCACCTCGCGTTGAGCGAGGGGTCGATGTTTGCCTGTATGTAGTGTATCGCGTTCAGGACCACCATCCCGTCCTCATGGGGGACCTCGAACGTATCATAGCGCGCTGCGGACGGGTCCGAGCCAGAGCCTCTCCTGACCTTCAGCCTTACGGTGGTGGAGGCCCTTGCGCTCATGCCGTCACTCCTTCACGATCAGTGCGGCGAGCTCCGGCGGCATCTGGGGGACGGGCCTCATCTCGTGCGCGATCGCTCCGTCCTTGGGGATTGTTATTATGTTTACCAGCCAACGGTCCTCCTTGCCAGGATAGTCAGAACGGGTGTGCGCGCCTCTGCTCTCCTTGCGCTCCAGCGCAGACCTGATGACTGCCTCGCATCCGAGCAGCATGTCGGTCACTTGGAGGCAGCTCAGCCATGACTCGTTGTACGCCCGCTCCCCCACGGCCATGGCTCTTGACGCCTCGCCCCTAATCCTTTCGACCTCCGCGAGACCCGCCGAGAGGTCTTCTTCGTTCCTGATTATCCCGACGTGCTTCCACATGTTCTCCGCTATCTCCTCCCTCAAGAAGAACGGGTTCGTGCCGCCCACGACAGAGAACGGCGCCAGGACCCTGTCGATCTCGCTCTCGACGTCCGCCTGGCTCACCGAGGGCGTCCCCATCCCCGCGACTTCCGCGGCCGCAGCCTCCCCTGTCCTCCTTCCGAAGACAAGGATGTCTGACAGCGAGTTCCCTCCCAGCCTGTTCGCGCCGTGGAGGCCGCATGCCACCTCGCCCGCCGCGTACATCCCCTTGACGCTCGTCGCTCCCGTCTCCGGCTCGACCCTCACGCCTCCCATCTGGTAATGGACGGTCGGGGCGACCTCCATCTTCTGCTTCGTGATGTCTATCCCTGCGAACTCGAGGAACTGATCGTACATGCTGGGGAGCTTCTTCTTGATGTACTCGGGCCCTCTGTGGGTGATGTCGAGGTAGACCGCCCCGCTCTTCGTCCCTCTCCCCGCCGTGATCTCGCTGTATATCGCGCGGGCGACCACGTCTCGCGCCGAGAGCTCCATCCTCCTGGGGTCGTACTTCGACATGAACCTCTCTCCCGCGGCGTTGGTCAGGATTCCTCCCTCCCCCCTGACTGCCTCTGTCACGAGCATCCCCCTGACCCCCGCGGGGTAGATCATCCCCGTCGGGTGGAACTGGATCATCTCCATGTCCATCAGCTCAGCCCCGGCCGCGAAGGCCATCGCCACGCCGTCGCCCGTGCTCTCGTTCGAGTTCGAGGTCACCTGGTATATCCTCCCGCAACCGCCCGTTGCCAGAATGATGGCCTTGAGCCTGAAGAGGACCATCTTCCCGCTCTTGATGTCGACCCCCAGGGCCGCGGACGCCCTCCCAGTCGCCGGGTCCTTCATCACCCTCGTGAGCGCGACCTCGTCCATGAACGGGACGCCCCGTTTGATGACCTGGTCCTGCAGCGTCCTGATCAGCTCTAGCCCCGTCCTGTCGCCTATGTGGCACAGGCGCCTGTACGTGTGGGCGCCGAAAGCCCTCTGGCTGATCTTGCCTTCCTTGGTCCTGTCGAAGAGCGCGCCGTATTCCTCGAGCTCGAAGACCCTCTCGATCGCCTCCTTGGCGAAGATCTCGGCCATACGCCAGTTGCTCAGATACTGTCCTTCGACTATGGTGTCTGAGAAGTGGACCTGCCAGGAGTCCTTGGGATCGACGTTCCCGAGTGCCGCAGCTATCCCACCTTCGGCCATCACCGTGTGGGCCTTCCCAAGGAGCGACTTGCAGACTACCAGCGTCTTCGCGCCCTTGTCGAACGATGCTATCGCGGCCCTGAGGCCGGCCCCTCCCGCCCCGACTATGAGGACGTCGCACGTGACCTCGTCATAGGACCTGTCGGCCCTTTCGACCCTACGCCATTCCTTTCTCGAAGACCACAAAGAAGGACCCGCGTCTCAGTCCGACCACGACCTCGCCATTATAAGCATGAGCCGGGCCCGGTTCCGTTTCGCCGGACCAAATCTTTCCGATTTTGGACCTCAGACCTCACAAAGCTTTTAACGCCTGTGCTGAAGCGCAAAAGATTACGAGAGGGATAAAGTGCCCCACTATGGTTACAGTTTCGAGGGTTTTGACCCCGCGATTCACGTCAGGGCTAGCGGAAGAGACGTAAACGTCTCTCCGAAGGCCGCTAGGGAGATAGCTGTCTCGATTAAAGGGATGTACCTTTCGAAGGCCATCGATTACCTCGAGCAGGTCGAGGACAAGAAGGTGCCGATCGCATTCAGGCGCCATAAGCTTAAGGTCGGCCACAGGAGCGAGCTGCAGGGCTTTCCGACCGGCTCGTACCCGGTCAGGACGGCGAAGGCCTACATCGAGGTGCTGAGGAACCTCGAAGGCAATTCAGAGTTCAAGGGCCTCGACCCTGAGAGGGTCCAGATAATCCACGCAGCATCTCACACAGGCAGGTCGATCAAGGACTACACGCCGCGCGCCTTTGGACGGAGCTCACCCAAGCTCCACCAGTTGGTGCATATCGAGCTCGTAGGCAAGGAAGTATAGGATGTCTGCCCAGCAGCGGACCGCCGTCCGTTCCATCCTCTCGGCTAGGCGTTCGCTCGCCGAGCTCGACGAGTTCTTCGAGTCAGAGCTGAAGGAAGCGGGGTACGGGGGCGTCGAGGTCGAAAGGTCGCCTGTAGGGACGACCATAGCTGTCTTCGTGGCGAGGCCCGGATTGGCCATAGGCAGGAGAGGCACCGGGATCAAGGACCTCACCGAGAAGGTAGGGACGAGGTTCGGCTTTCCGAACCCGCAGATAGCGGTGACGGAGGTGACGAGCCCCGAGCTGAACTCGAGGATAATGGCGGCCAGGATCGCCCAGATAGTTTCGAGGGGGACGGCCTTCAGGAGGGCGGCGCAGTGGTCGATGGGGAACATAATGAACGCAGGCGCAGCGGGCGTCGAGATCTCGATAGCGGGCAAGCTGAGGAGCGACAGGTCGCACGGGGAGAAGTACAGGGCCGGGATAGTACCCAAGAGCGGGGACACGGCGGACCGCTCGGTGAGCGAGGCGACCACCGACGTCCTTCTCAAACTCGGACTCTACGGTATCAAGGTCAAGATAGCGCTCAAGGACGCGCTCCCGCCGGACTTCCAGCTGAAGGAGGACGTCAAGACTGAGGAGAAAATAGAGGATGCCATCACTCAAACCCAAGGAACTTCGCAAGCAGGATCCTGACAAGATCAGGCAGACGCTCTTCGACCTCAGGTCGGAGCTCTCCAAGATCAGCGGCGGCGCCCAAAGAGGCATCGTCAAGAAGGACGTGGGCAAGATCAGGAGGATCAGGAGAGACGTCTCCGTGGTCCTGACGGTCATGCACGAGAAGGGAATCGTAGAATGAACGTGATCGGGGAGAGAGTCACAGTGGTGAGCGCGAGCGACGGCTCGACCGTGGGGAAGACGGGAGAGATAGTCCTCGAGACGGCGAAGACCCTGGTGCTCGCCTCCGGGGGCAAGCTCGTCAGGCTCGCCAAGAAGGGCTCGGTCTTCGAGGTCCTCGGCTCTCGAACGATACTCGTCGGCGACGACATCTCAGGCTCTTTGCAAGACAGGCTCGGGAGGCGCTCGAGATGAACGCGGGACTGCAGGTAGAACCGCCCTCCAAGAAGTGCGACGACGCGAGGTGCCCGTTCCACGGGGGCCTCAAGGTACGGGGTCGCCTGCTTACCGGAAGGGCGGTATCGACGGCAGGGAAGGGGTTCGTGGTGGTGGAGATGCAGTACCTGCACATGGTACCGAAGTTCAACAGGGGGGAGAGGAGGAGGAGCAGGATCAGTGCTCACCTGCCGCCCTGCATCACAGTGAATGAAGGAGACAGCGTGACGATGGGCGAGTGCAGGCCGCTCTCGAAGTCGGTCTCGTTCGTAGTGGTCGAGTCTAGGAGTGGTTCCTGATGTCGACGAAATCTCGTGCGGTCTCCGCGAAAGGGGTGGAGGAGTTCAAGAACTACATCACCAGGGCGATCCCCCTCTACGCCGTCATCACTTGCGCGGACAACACCGGCGCGAAGACGTTGAGGGTCGTCCAGGTGACGAAGGCGAAGGGAAGGCTCAGCAGGGTGCCCGCCGCGTCGGTCGGAGACTCGATAGTATGCGTAGTCAAGAAGGGTCCGCCCGACCTGAAGAAGTCCGTCTTCGGAGCCGTGATAGTCAGGCAAAAGTACCCCGTGAGGAGGGTGAGCGGGCAGCACGTGGTCTTCGAAGACAACGCCGCCGTGATAATCACGCCCGAAGGAGACCTGAAGGGGACAGACATCAAGGGGCCCGTCGCCAGTGAGGCCGCAGAAAAGTGGCCGAGGATAGCCAACCTGGCTTCCATCATAATCTGAGGAAGAGCGCATGAAGTTCGGGTCTCAGCTGTCGTCGGACCTAAGGGAGAAGCACAGGAGGAAGTCCGTAAGGCCCAAGGTCGGCGACTCGGTCAGGATCATCAGGGGAGAGTTCAAGGGGATCGAGGGGAAGGTGACGAGGGTAGACCCCTCGAAGGGGACCGTCAGGGTCGACGGCGTAAACAGAGAGAAGCTGAAGGGAGGGACCGCGCCGGTACCCATCAGGTCCTCGAACGTCGTGATCACCGTCCTGGACCTAGAGGACAAGTTCAGGAAGAACAAGCTGGAGGTAACGGAGTAGATGGGTAAGAAAGGAGGAAGGAACAAGATGAAGCGGGTCGCCGCGCCAAGGTCCTGGGACATCTCCAGGAAGGACTCTAGGTTCGTCTTCAAGCCTCTGCCAGGCCCGCATCCGATCACTTCGTCTTATCCGCTCGGCGTCGTGGTCAGGGGGATCGGCGCGACCGAGTATCTCAACAAGGAGCTCAAGCACATGCTTAGGAACGGGAAGGTCCTGGTCGACGGAAAGGAGAGGAAGTCCGCAAGGTTCCCCGTCGGCCTCTTCGACCTCGTCAGCGTGCCCTTGGAGGGCGCAGCGTACAGGATGGTGCCGACGCCCAAGGGCCTCGTGCCTGCGAAGGTCCAAGAGAAGGAGTCCAGCACCAAGCTCTGCCGCGTGAAGGCGAAGACCACCGTGAAGGGTGGGCACACCCAGTTCGGCCTGCACGACGGAAGGTCGATAATCGAAGACGGCCTGAAGCTGTCTCCCGGCGACTCTGTGCTGCTCGAGGTCCCCTCGCAGAAGGTCCTTGGCAACGTCAAGCTCGAGAAGGG
>JASHVT010000047.1 GCA_030039515.1 Nitrososphaerales archaeon | reverse complement strand
ATGGGCGGAAGGTGGGGGAGGAGGAGATAGATGTCCCTCATCTCGGACACACAGGTTCTCTTCGTGAGAGCCGTAAAGAAGCTCATCAGGACCCCGATCCTGCTGTTCTTCTCTCTCTTCCAGCCGATAATATTCCTCGTGCTCTTCACGCAGCTGTTCAGCGTCTTTGGAAGCGGGCTCCTCGCTCTGGGAGGGTTCCCGGGCGTGTCCTACCTGAGCTTCGCGACGGCCGGCATCGTCCTTCAGAACGGCTTCAGCAGTGCGCTCCAGTCGGGGACCTCCGTCGTGGACGACCTTACGTCTGGCTTCCTCGAGAAGGAGCTTGTAACCCCGGTAAACAGGGCCGCCATCCTGTTGGGAAGGCTGCTGACAGACGCGTTCAGGGTGGTGGTTCAGTCAGCGATCATACTGGCGTTGGCCATACTGCTGGGCGCGAAGATCGTGACGGGCGTCCCGGGCGTGATTCTGATCTTCGTGATAGTCGCGTTCTTCGGCCTCGCCTGGTCTGGAATCTCCCTGACCATCGGTCTGAGGACGAAGAGCGCAGAGACGGTTTTCGCCTTGGGCGGGATCCTCACATTCCCATTGCTGTTCATGAGCTCCGCACTTATACCCACCTCGCTGATGCCGAAGTGGATGCAGACCGTCTCGAACCTCAATCCCATCACCTACGCCGTGAACGCCGTCCGGGCGCTGGTGCTGACGGGATTCGTCTGGAGCAAGATCCTCGAGGCGCTGGGCTTCATCGGCTTGATCGCAGTGGTCACCCTTAGCGCCACGCTGTACCTTTACAGGAAGGTAGTGTCGTAGGTAAGCGGGATGTCGAACCCATCGCTCGAAGCCGTAGGGCTATCCAAGAGGTACGGGACGTTCAACGCGGTGTCGGACCTCAACCTCAAGCTCGAGGGGTCGAAGTGCGTGGGATTCCTGGGGCCCAACGGCGCGGGGAAGACGACGACTCTGAAGATATTCACCGACCTGATACGGCCCACCGGCGGGCATGCGTTCATCAACGGGGCGAACGTCCACACCTCGAAGAAGCAGGCCCTGGCCCACGTCGGCACGGTGATAGAGACGCCAGAGATATACTCCTCCCTGACTCCGAGGGAGGGACTCTCGCTGATCTGCGCACACAGGGGCGTCCCGAAGTCTGAGAGAAGGAAGAAGATCGAAGAGGTGATAGAAGAAGTCAAGATGGGCGAGTGGATCGACAAGAGGACAGGCAAGTTCTCGAAAGGCATGAAACAGCGCGTCAACATCGCCTCCGCCCTCCTAGGAGACCCGAGCGTCCTCCTCCTCGACGAGCCCACGACCGGGCTGGACCCGAGAGGGATGAGCGAAGTGAGGGACATCGTAAAGGCGCTGAAGTCGCGGAACAGACTGATCTTCATGAGCTCCCACCTGCTCGGCGAAGTGTCCGAGGTCTGCGACGAGGTAGCCATGATCGACCACGGCAAGCTGCTGGTCTACGACACGATATCCAACGTCACGACGAAGTTCTCAAAGGGCGGTGACACAGTGGAAGTCGGCCTCATCAGGCCGCTCGGAGCCGGGGTCCTGGAGAAGAGCGTCGCCTCGATCGCGAACGTCACGTCTGCGGAGAGGATGGACGACCGGAACCTGCGCATAACATTCACGGGCGGGCTGGCATCTCAGGAGTCGATACTGAGCGAGCTCGCCAAACTCAACATCGGGGTCGTGAGCTACAGGCCTGCGATATCCGGGCTTGAAGACGCATACCTGGACCTGATCAAGGAGACGCTCTAGGAAATGGCGAAGCCAGAGCCGGAAACATGGGGCGAGGTCCCTGGGAGCATGGAGCAGGCCGCGATCACCACGAGGTACACCTTCCTCGACTACATCAGGTCCCGGCGGTTTGCGATACTTCTGATCATCATGCTCGTGATCAGCGCCATCCTCACCTTCGTGTTCGCCTACAAGAGGCCTGTCGAGGCTTTGGTCGACCCTCTGTCGTTCTACTCCACCTGGTGGGGGATGTCCGCCACGTTTGTCGTTGCACTCTCTGGGATCTTCTTCGGCGGCGACGCGATCTCAAGCGAGTTCCAGAACAGGACGGGGTACTTCGTCCTTCCCAACCCGGTAAGGAGGTCCTCCGTATACGTTGGAAAGTTCGCGGCGGCGCTCATAGCGGCGTCGATAATCCTCGTCGTCTTCACCCTGATAACGGTCGCCAACGGCGTCTACTACTTCGGCTTCACCGTGCCTTTCGCGTTCTGGGAGTCTGCGTTCTTCGACTGGGTCTACCTGCTCGCCGTCCTCGGGTTCGCGTTCCTCGTGAGCTCGTCTTTCAAGAGCGGAGCGTACTCGATCCTCGTGAGCGCCATATTCCTCCTCTTCGCCTTCTCGTTGATAGAGAGCCTCGTCGAAGATCTCGCGGGCATAGAGCCGTGGTTCGTCCTTTCGTATGCGTCTCAGATCGTCGGCAACGTGCTCGATGCTTCATACCCCGCTCACGTCCAGACAATCCCCGAGATGTTCGGCGCGCACGTGATTACATTGACAGTCTACAATGTCGGCGTTGGCGAGGGGCTCGTCATCCTGCTCGCCTACTTCGTCGTGACTTCGGCGCTCGGCCTCTACCTGTTCGAGAGGAAAGAGTTCAACTAGGCTCAGCCGCTGGTCAGAAGGAAGTTCTTCACCTTCTCGCCTTCAAGGCTCACGACGGCCCCTCTCAAGATCCCGTCGCCGTATTCGCTTCCGGGATTGAGGCAGAGCGTGCTCCCCAGCCTGACGAAGCCCTTCGACTCGTGTATGTGCCCATGGAGCCCGAGCATGGGCCGGTGGGCCTCTATGGCAGACCTTACGGCCGAGCTCCCAGCGTGGATGATCTTGACGCCCAGTCCCGACTTCACATAGCCGAGGTCGGCGCTGACGGCGGGAGCCTTGTCCAGCTCGGTGTCGATGGGAGGGACGTGGAGGTTGTATATCGCAGCTCCCGGGCGGGAGATCTTCGCGGCCATCGACTCGATCATCGCGCCAAGCTCCCCCTCGCTGACCTCCCTCGGGCTCTTCCAGGGGGTAGGGTTCGCGTACCCCAGGGTGATCATCTCATACCCTCCCGGCAGGGCCACGACCCTGCCTTCAGGGTTCACGAGCTGCCCCGCGTCGACCAGTTCAGAGTCTATGAGGAACTTGTCGTCGTTCCCCGGTGAGAGATAGCACACGACGCCGGTCCCCCCGAGCCTCTCCTGGACCAGGCCCACCCACGTGCGCAGGACGGAGAGCATCTCATCGTCAAAGACCTTGTCCCGGCGGGCAGGGCTGGCGTTGATCTCCTCTAGCTCCTTGCGGGTCGTCACGAAAGAGTACTGCCCGGCGTCAAGAAGTGCCTTCCGTGTCTCCGGCAGGGCACCCTTCCCTACCACTGAGCGCTTGCCGAAGAGCTCGACCGAGAAGGTCCCGCCGCCTAGCTCGACAATCGGGACCAGCACCTTGCCGGTTATGTCCCCGCCGAGGATCAGGCAGTCAGCCTTGTAGACCTTCGCGGCGTTGAGGAACTTCCTGAAGCACCTGTCTGAAGCATGAACGTCGGTCGTGAAGAACAGGCGCGTCACTCTGGGCTCGGAGGCGCAAGCCCCGGACTCTATTTAATCGTGGTACCCTTCTCGGAGTTCTCGACGGCCTTCGTTATGTCTCCGAATATCTCCGCGACCTTCTTTGTGGCGAACCCCTTGAGGAGGGAGGAGCCCAGCCCCGCCATCACGCCCGTGATCTCCGCGTCCGCTGACCAGCTCATGGAGGTCTTCTCGTCGCCCGCCAGCGTGAACACGCTGCTTATCTTGAGGTTGCTCCCGCTCCCTGCCCCTTCGGCGAGGAGCGAGGCCTTCACCGGGGGCTCGTCCTTGTTCACGGTCATCTTCATCTTGATGGAGCTCGAGACGATGGCTACCCTGAGCTTCAGCTTGGCCTCGAGGCTGGAGGCGTCGAGCACCTTGACGTCCTCGGCGTCGGGGAGCGACCTCGCCAGGAAGCTCGGGTCCGTGAGCAGGGCGTAGACCCTCTCCCTCGGTGCGCCTATCGTGTCGGAGCCGTCGAGATGCAGCTGCATGGGCAGGCGGGCCCGTGAGCCCGACTTTACTTATACGCTTCGAAGTCCTTGCCCAGAACGGAAGAAGCTATCTTCAGCTCCATTATCTCGTCAGTCCCCTCGTAAATCCTTGCGACGCGCGTGTCCAGGAAGTGCTTCGCAACCGGCGACATGATCGAGTAGCCGAAGCCGCCGAAGCACTGGACGGCGTGGTCCGCGGACTCGAAGGCGCACCTCGACGCCATGTACTTGGCGACGGCCGAGAGCCTGTCAGCCTCGTTCCGCAGGGGGATGTTCTTGGTGTCCTTCTCGAACTCGTCCTTCTTGATCGCAGCCCTGTAGACGAGCCATCTGCAGGCCTCGAGGCTCGACTCGATGAACGCGATGTGCTTCTGGATCAGCTGGTGCTTCCCTATCTGCTTGCCGTGCTGCGTCCGGGACGTCGCCCTCTCCTTCACCTGGTTGAGGCAGTCCGCCATCACGCCCACGCAGCCCGACCCTATCCCGATCCGGCCGTTCAGGAGGGCCGAGTACGCGACGGAGAAACCCTTGCCCTCGGGTCCGAGCATGTCGTCCTTCGAGACGAAGGCCCCGTCGTATGTGAGGAGGGACGTGTCGGACGTGAAGAGGCCGATCTTCTCCTCCAGCCTCATGTCGACGGAATATCCCTTGTCCTTGGTGTCGACTATGAAGGCGGTGGGACCTTTCCCTCCCTCCTTGGGATAGGCGAAGGTCACGAGGTTGGTCGCGACCGAGCCGTTGGAGATGAGGTACTTCGAACCGGAGAGCCTGAAGCCGTTCCCTTCCTTCGTGTACGTCGCCTTGAGGCTCCCGGGGTCGGAGCCGGCCTCCGGCTCAGTCAGGGCGTAGGCCAGCACGGCGTCTCCTTTCGCCGCCCGTGGCAGGTACCTTTGCTTCTGCTCCTCTGTCCCCCAGTCTTGGATCGTCAGGCTCCCCAGGCACTGGTGCACGTCTGCGAAGGTGATCACCCCCATCCCGGTCTGACCCATCCGCTCGAGGAAGAGCGCCTGCACGAGTTGGCGCGCGCCGCGTCCCCCGTACTCCTCCTTGATGGGGACGCCCATGAGGTTGTGCTTCTTCAGCACCACCGGGACTTCAGGGTTGTACTTCCTCTCCACATACTTCTCGAACTCGGAGACGACCAGCTCGGAGGCCGCCGCGTCCGCGTCCCCGAGTATCGCCAGCTCCTTTTCCTCGAGGCCCAGCAGCCTCGACACCTCGTCCACTGCGGACTGGAAGAGCTGTTCCATCTCCTGCGAAGGCTGCGCCGTCTTGTCTATAACCTCTCTCGCGTGGGACTCCTTTTCTATCGGGGCAGGGCCCGAACATGGGTGAAGATAGAGAGCGCGAGCGACCTCGTCTACTGGACATACTTCATGGTCGACTGGGACAAGACGAAACAAGAGCCGTCGGACGCGAAGTGCTCCGAGTGCGGCAGAGGGATGGCGAAGGGCGAACCGGCCGTGGACATGAAGGGCACGAGGTACGACTGCTACGTATGCCACAAGGACAAGAAGGTGTACTGGGTCAGGGCTAGCTAGGGTCCGGCGGACTTTTTGTCCCTGAACCCCTCTCCGTACCTGTGGGGCCGGCCCATGTTCTTCGCCCACTTGCTTTCGAACGCCTCGTCGAGGTTCGCGTTGGGGGCGATCAGTCGCGACGCGTCCAGCACGTAGAATATCACATCGATCAGTTCCTCGACCGTCTCAGCCTCAGGCCTGCCTTTCTTCCAGGAGTCGCCCGCTTCCCCGAGCTCTATGAATGCGAAGAGGAGCTTGTTTGGTATCTCCGACTCGGTGTTCCCGAACCCCTTGGCGACGACGAGCTCTCCCACCTTCCTCTTGGCGTCTTCCAGCGTGGGCACTCCAGGCTTTGCTCCGGGACGCGCTATGAATCTTTTCGTTTGGGCAGGACGACAGACTTGTAGTACGTGCAGCCGCCCTTGAGGGAGCAGATGCCGCACTTTGGGCCTATAGGCTTGCAAGTGGTCTGACCGAACCTCACGAACAGGTCGTTCACCTCGAGCCAGTATCTGCGCGGGACGATCCGGGTAAGCTCCACCTCCGTCTCGTCTGGCTTTCTCGTCCTCACGAGCCCGAGCCTGTTGGATATCCTGTGGACGTGCGTGTCGACTGGGATCGCGGGGCGGTTGAAGCCATAGACCAAGACGCAGTTCGCGGTCTTCCTCCCGACGGCATGGAGCTTCAGAAGGTCTTCCATGTTGTCAGGGACCTTGCCTCCGAACTCCTCGACGATCTGCTTGGAGGCCTTGATGACGCTCTTCGCCTTGACGTTGTAGTAGCCCGAGGGCCTGACTAACCTGCGCACGGTTGACACCCTCGCGGCGGCGAGCTCGCGCGGGGTCTTGTAGACTGAAAACAGGTTTTCGGTGGCCCGCGCGGTGTTTTCATCGCGGGTCCTGTGCGAGAGGATGGTCCCTATCAGCACCTTGAACGGGTCGCCCTCCTCCTGTTCCTTGAGCTCCGCAAGGGCGGTTGCGCGCTTGTCTGTCGACTGGTCGACCATCACGCGCATCCGGCGAAGGATCTCTGAGATCCTTACGCCGCCTCTGTCGCCCATGGCTCCTTTCTGTACCACGACGCAATCTCCTGTGAGGTGCCCTTGAGGTCGTATAGAGGAGCGTACCCAATCTCTGCCCAATTCTTCTGGACGCCAATCGTCATCGAGGCCTTCAGCTGTTCCGACGTGTAGCGCGGGACAGGGGAGCTTCCGAACATCCCCTGCTTCTTTACGCTGGCGCGGGTCCCGAGCTCGGCCGCCAGCGACTCGGCGAGCTGCTCGGGAGAAGCGTCGAATGACTTCACCAGATAGGTGGACCCTGTTGCGATGTTGTTCGTCGCGGCCCTGTACATGGCCTGCGAGACGTCCCTAGGATGGGTGAAGGACATCGTGCCTGAAGACGGCAGAACCACCCTTCCGTCCTTCATCATCCTCAGGATTGGAAGGACGAGCGACTCGTCTCTCGACCCTACCGCCTTGGCGGAGCGGATCACCGACACCTTGGGGGAGGCGTTTCTCTTCGAGAACTCGAAGAGCAGGCGCTCGGCCTCGGCCTTGGACCTCTGATAGTCGTCCGAGGGGCTCAGAGGCGTGGACCCGTCGACCGTCTTGTTTCGGAAGCCATAGACGTCGAGGGTGCTGAGCTGCACGAAGGTCTTGACGCCCGCCTCGGCGGACGTCTCGAGAAGGTTCAGAACCCCTTCGGTGTTCATCTTTTGGAACTCGGTGTCAGAGCCCGGCATTGGAGAGGCCAGGTTGTACACGCTGTCAACTCCCTCCATCGCCTCGTGGAGCGAGTGGTGGTCGAGCAGGTCCGCCTCGATCCCTTGCACTCCGCTCGCGTCCATCAGCTTCAAGTGGGAGCCCATTCGGAAGGTCGCCTTGGATATCTCCCCCTGCTCCAGGAGGTACCCGACCAGGTGCCCCCCTATGAAGCCCGTAGCGCCTACTAACAGGTTCAACTTCTGCTGTCTCCTTGCTCGAACGGATGCAGGTGTGCGTGCTTTTCCTCCTTCCTCGGGCGGGCCTCGAACTCTCCCCTGACCAGCCTCTGCTGCACGTCCGCTTCGAAGCTTGCGAAGTCGCCGGTGAGCGTCTCGAGCCTCCTCCTTGCCGCTTGGCTGAACTGAGGCGAGAAGTTCTGCCCCCCGAACCTGCCGTAGGCGACGCCGGAGAAGCGCACCTTCTCGCCGGCGACCTCTATCTGGCCGCGAATCAAGTTCGCCACCTCACCCTCGCTCACGTAGTCGACGACTATCCTGTAGTCGGGCAGGACCATGTTGACGCGTCGCCTCGGCACGGCATATTAAATCAACGAGCCGCGGAGGACTGAGTCCCGCTATGGCGAGCGGCGGCGCCGAAGGCATCAGGTCGCTACGACGCGGACGGACATCGTGAGGTCATCTTACGACCAAGACGTGGCAGTGCGCGTGGCTCACGACGCCCGTGGAGACGCTCCCCATCACAAGCTTCTTGAAGCCAGTCATGCCCCTTGTCCCGACGACGATCAGGTCAGCCTTCTCTTCCTTGGCGAACTCGACGAGAGCCTCGATCGTGGAGGTGGATTCCAGGAGCTCGCCCCTGGCCGTCGCGCCACACTCCTTGGCGATGCGAATGCCATCGTCCAGCACTTTGCGGCCCTGCTGCTTCGAGAGCTTCTCGACATCAGGGAAGTTCATGGGCTGCATCCCTGGAAGGCCAGCGTAAGTCAGGACAGGCATGGTGTACGCGTGCGCCACCACGACCTCGGAGCCGAACTGCTTCGCCAAGCTGCAGGCAGCTTCGACCGCCTTCCTGCCGTCCTGCGACCCGTCGAATGCCGCGATGATCTTCTTGTATGTCAGACTGTCTCTCATGCCATCAGCCTCCCTCTTTGCCCTTCTTATTCAATGCGCTAGCTCTCTCGCTGCGGCTTCGGAGCCCCTGCGTCCCAGCCCACCTTGTCAGAGGTGATAATCAGACTCAGGAAACGACCCCCCGGATTAAATAACAATTCTCTGCGTCTGCTTCCGAGAAGAAATGCAATCGATCCAAGGCAAGTGGGCGGGCAGATTCGTCTGGGCCGCAGTGATCCAGGGGCTCATCGCCACGATAGCGACCGTCTTGATCGTAGACCCCCTCAGCTACTACAGCATCTCATGGTACTTCAACCCTGCCATGGTGATCGCCAGCGGAGGCGGCGGAACGTGGCTCTTCACCGGGTACATCTGCTTCCTAGTCGTCGGCGTCATCGGGTGCGCCGTCACAGCGATATTCTACTTCTACATCGAGGGCATCCACGGCAAGGTGTACGGAGGCATCTCCAACATCCTGGCTTGGGGCCACTACATCCTCATGAACGTCGGGGTCACCGTGTCGATGGCCCTGATGATGTACGGAGGATATCTGGCGGGCTGGGCAGGTGCGGCGGTGTCGGAAGGGGGCCTAGGCTACAACGACTACCAGATTCACATAAACTATCTCAGCCACTACGAGATGCCTATCGGCTTGTTCATCCTGATAGCCTGCCTCGGTGCCATACTAGGTGGAATCGGATACGTGATGGCGAGCAGGAAGAAGTAAGGCCCTGCTGCCTCCTCTTTTTTGCTACGAGTTCTCTTCTCGTGATTATGTCCTGACCTTTCGGCCGTGCTGAAGGGCACGTGCTTCGACCGGGTCCGGCTATCAAACCCGAATAGACTCAAATATTGTGGCCTGAACTTGGGATGAACTTGGAGATTACGGACCCCCAGCAGGTCCAGGCCGTGGTCCAAGGAATGGCTGATGAATACTCAAGGAAGATACTGCTCTCTTGCATCGCGAGCGCGAAGTCGGTCGAGGGACTGAGCAGGGAGAACGACATCCCGCTCAGCACATGCTATAGGAGGGTCCACGAACTTCTCGACTCGAAGCTCCTCGTCGTAGAGAAGGTCATCATCACCCCGGACGGGAAGAAGTACGAGCTGCTGAGGAGCGCCTACAGGGCGGTCACGATAAAGCTCGACGGCGGCGTAATGGCCGTCGAGGCCGTGATGAACGAGGATGTCGCCGAGAAGCTGAGACGCCTGTGGCTCACGATGAAGGACAGGTAGTTGCCAGCCTTGGGAAACGACCCCATGTTTTAAAGGGACTGGCGACCTCGGCCCATGGTTGGACTATCTGTATCTTGACATCGCCCAGGCCTTGATCCTGGTGCTGGGAGGTGTGGTCGTGTACTATGCCACAGCGGCGTACCGGAGGTCCAAAAGCCAAGCCATGTGGTTCCTTGCGCTGGGCTTCGCCTTCGTGACCCTGGGCGCGGTCGCCGCAGGGGTGCTCTTCAACTTCTATACCAGCGACCTTGTGCTGGTGGAGACCGTCCAGGCGTCCAGCCAGGCCGTCGGATTCCTCTTCATAGTGTACTCACTGGCAAGGGCGAAGGGCTGACCGAGCTAACGCCCCGGCGACACGCCGCCCCAAGGGGCGAGCCCGCCCGCGAAGTCCCCTTCGCGTCTGAAGGCGGTCGGTCATCTCATCGACTCGTTCTGGATTATCTCAGACAGCTTCTGGAAGTACAACCGCGTGGCCGTCGGCATGCCTTCCAGGTTGTCGTCTATCGCTTCGAGGACGTACTTCACGGCCCGCCTAGACGTCTTGAACTCGAACTTCATCGGGAGTATCGGGTCCTGTATGACGTCTATCGAGTCGACGAGGTGTCCCGGTGCCCTTCCCTTTGCGTCGCTAGCTATCTTGTTGTACCACCCGGAGAGCACTTCCGGCTCCAGGCCCATCTTCAGGTTCTCGAACTCCTGGAGCAGCTTGTTCAGGACGAGCATCTCTTCGTTCGCCAATCGAAGTCCAGCTGGTCAGAACTGCTCGATGCCCGATTAAAGAAAACGGGTGAAGATTCTTTGAGCCC